>CAYPOE010000256.1:0-3353 GCA_964412285.1 uncultured Eubacteriales bacterium
CACAAGGCGACACCATTGAAGAAATCGACTACTACATTCGCGAAGCCATAGCCTGTATGCTTGAAGTTGATGAAACGCCCGACATGCAGCTTGTTATGACTTATGCCTAAGACGCCCGTTATAAGCGGCAAGGAATTATTACGTTATCTTGAAGCGTACGGTTGTGTGACGCGATTCGCGAATGGTTCGCACCACAAAGTACTCAATCCGCTTAACAACAAGACGACTCCTGTCCCTATTCATGGGAATAAGGACTTAAAAAACGGTATATTTAAGCAAGTGCTTCGTAATCTCGACATAGATATTGACGAGTTTATCGACTTTATGAATCAGTAAAAGCTACGGCAAATTTACCAAGGAGCATACTATGCTTGAACACGAAATAGCAGAACTCTCCGAACAAGATCTGCGTTACCTCGTGACCGAAATCATGAAGAGTCCCATCAAATATCGCGCCGAGGACATCCACGTCATCTGGCAGAACGCCTTGCAGCGCGGGATGGACGAGGACTTCACGTCGGCACTCGAGGGTCTGCACCGCGGCGCGGTCAACGCCGAACGCGTGGCCGCCGCCGCGCCGCCGCTCGATACGCAGAGCATCCTGCGGTCGCAGATCCGCGAGGCGTTGGCCGCTTCGGGCGAAGCCGTGGCTGACAGCTTCGAGGGTACGGCGGCCGTCGACGTCGCCGAGGTACGCAAGGCCGCCAAACGCGGACGCAAGCAGGAGAAACAGCAGAAGCAGGGGCGAGGGAGTGATGCACAGGACGCACCGCCGCCGCGTACGCAGGTGCGGGAGGTCTCCGACGCGTCGGACGCGTGGGATACCGCGCGGATCCCCGCCGTCGGCGTGGGTACGGGCAGCGGTGCGCGCGTACGCCCTGTGGTGCAGCCTATACAGCCTATGCCTGTGATGGGCAACGCCGACGAGGATGACTACGAGGACGAGCGTGAACCGTATCCGATCCTGCGCTTCCTCAGTGACTTCTACCGCACGCTGGGATGGTTGATGTTCGCCGTATTTTTGGCGGGATTCGGCTATGCGGCGCTCAACTTCATCAAGGACAATACGCCGCTGCTGATTGTGGCATTCGTGGGCGCGGCATTCGTCGGCGTGATCTTGCTGATTCTATTCTACGCCAAGGCCGAAGGGCTGTCGCTGCGCTTACAGACCGAGCAGCATCTGCGCGACATCAAGAGAAAGTTATAGAGACGTAGAGACGTATGGTATAGCATCGCATGATACCACTTATCATACTTATATAGCCTATATTTATACAGCACGGAGTATATATGTCTGAAGTCAAAATGATCAATCAAACGCTGGGCGGGGTACTGCATGAGATGGCGGAGCGGTATCCCGAGAACGACGCGGTGGTCTACGTAGGGCGCGGGCTGCGGTATACATATGCACAGTTCGACGCGTTGACCCATGAGGTGGCCGCAGGATTGTTGCGCATCGGGATCGGCAAGGGCGACCACGTCGCGATGTGGGCGACCAACTATCCCGAATGGATCATCACGGCGTTCGCCTGTGCCAAGATCGGCGCGATTCTCGTGACGGTCAACACGAACTACAAGATCTACGAGGCAGAGTACCTGTTGCGGCAATCCGACGCGAAGGCGCTCGTACTCATCGATGGATTCAAAGACAGCAACTACATCGAGATTATGCGCCAGATCTGCCCCGAGGTCGACACGTCGGAGAAGGGCAAACTTCGATCCAAGCGACTGCCGATGCTGCGGCACATCATCAGCGTCGAGGGTCAGTACAACGGGATGTGGCACTTTGGCGAGCTGTACGGTCATCGCGACGACGCGGCTGTCAACGCGATTGCGCGTACGCTCGACCCGCACGACATCATCAATATGCAGTACACGTCGGGTACGACGGGGTTTCCCAAGGGCGTGATGCTCACGCACTACAACATCCTGAACAACGGCTTCAACATCGGCGAGTGTATGCGCTTCACCGAGAAAGACAAACTCTGCATACCTGTGCCGTTCTTTCACTGCTTCGGGCTGGTGCTTGCGATCATGGCGTGCCTCACGCACGGTACGACGATGGTGCCAATCGACTACTACCGCCCGCTTGAGGTACTCGAGACGATCCAAGCCGAACGCTGCACCGCCGTACACGGCGTGCCGACGATGTTCATCGTCATGCTCGAGCATCCCGACTTCGACAAGTATGATCTGTCGTCGCTGCGCACGGGCATCATGGCGGGATCGCCGTGTCCGATTCAGGCAATGCGCGACGTCATCGACCGCATGAACATGACAGAGATCACGATTGCGTACGGGCAGACCGAGGCGTCGCCCGTCGTCACGCAGACGCGTACGACGGATTCGATCGAGGTGCGTGTGTCGACGGTCGGCAGAGAGTTGCCCGGCGTCGAACTCAAGATCATCGATCCCGAGACGCGGGAGATCTTGCCGGACGGTGTGCCGGGCGAGATCTGCGCGCGCGGGTACTGCATCATGAAGGGCTATTACAAGATGCCCGAGGCGACGGCCGACGCGATCGACAACGAGGGTTGGCTGCACACGGGCGACTTGGGGTACCGTGACAGCGACGGATACTATCACATCAGCGGACGCATCAAGGACATGATCATCCGCGGTGGCGAGAACATCTACCCGCGCGAGATCGAGGAGCTGCTGTACACGCATCCCAAAGTATCCGACGTGCAGGTCGTCGGCATACCGTCGGCCGAGTACGGCGAAGAGATCATCGCGTACGTCGTCGTCAAAGAGGGCGAAGACTGTACGGAAGACGAGGTCAAGCAGTACGTACGCGACAATATGGCGCGGCACAAAGTGCCGAAGTACGTCGACTTTGTCGACGGCTTCCCGATGAATGCGGCGGGCAAGATCCTCAAGTACAAGCTGCGCGAGATGGCCGTCGAGAAGTACGGGCTTGAGGGCGCAGAGGCGATTGAGACGGCATAAGGACAACGTGCGTGTAAGAAGCACCTCGGGCATGACGGTATCGCCGTAGTGAGGGCGATTACGCTACCTCAACGTGCGGTTATGTACGGCGCGGTCGGGCGGCGGTATGCCGCTCGGCAACGACGGATGTGATGGCGTGGATGGTTTGGTCTTTGATGTAGTAATCGGAGCGTTCAACCATAAAGGTTTCAGGGTAATACAAGCCCGTCTTGCGGTCGTACGCCAAGCCGAGTATGATGTAGACGTCGCCGATGCGTTTGTAGAGTAGATAGCGCGACATGATGCTCGTACCCTTGCATGTTTTGTGGTCGAAATCTACCACGACTTCGGCGGCGAGTAAGTCGCTAAAAAGAACGAGGTAAGCCAATCGTTCTCGGATCACATCGTAATAACGGCTGCATTCG
>CAYPOE010000257.1:0-3352 GCA_964412285.1 uncultured Eubacteriales bacterium
CGCCCGTACGTCGCCGTCGGGTATAAAGCAGATGTCCTGACTGTCGGCGCGGTGCGCGGCGGGAATGCCCGCCTCGGCTGCAATGGCGCGGATTTGCGGCTTGGTATAGTGACCGAGCGGCAGCAGCGTACGCGCGAGGACGTCGGGCGGTACCGCGTAGAGGAAGTAGGTTTGATCCTTCCGCAGATCGGCCGCGCGGCGCAGCAACCGCGTCGTCGTATCAGCGGATTCAGTGAGATTGGCGTAGTGTCCGGTCGCGACGTAATCGGCGCCGAGTGCATCGGCGACCGCACATAACGCGGGAAACTTGACATAACGGTTGCACAGAATGCAGGGGTTGGGCGTCTCCGCTGTGCAATAGCTGTGGATAAAGTTGTTGATAACGTGTATAACAAAGGATTCACGATAATCGACGCAATGCAGTGGAATCCCCAAATGCCGCGCCACAGGCCGAACCTCGTCGCATTTTGGGTTTTCCCCATGCATGTGGATATGTGCGCCCGTTACATAATATCCCTGTTGAATCAACAGGTGCGCGGCTGTGGAAGAGTCCACGCCGCCGCTCATCCCGAGCACGACGTGCTTGCCGTTACCGCGCGTTGCGTGATTTGTTTTGAGATGCATAGTGGCGTCAGCAATGGGTGGAGCATTGCATGTCGCAAGTTTGTTGTACCCTGTACCAATATTCATATGTGATGCTGTAGCCTAATTTTTCGTAGAGTTGGATTGCGCCTGTGTTGGACTGCATGACCTGCAAATACCCGTGTGTCGCGCCGTACGACTGCGCTTGCTTGAGCAATCCGGCGCATAGCGCGCGACCGTAGCCGTTGCGGCGATATGCGGCGTCTATGCTGATGTTCTGGAGCGATGCGTAGCCGTTTTCGATCACGCACGAGCCGCAGCCGATCACGACGCCGTCGAGCGACAGCAGTACGTAGAGCGCGGCGTTGTGTATATTGGCGATGATGCGGCGGGCGATCTGCATCTTGTGCGGATCGGTGTAGCCGTTGATGCCGAAGTATGCGTTATACCATGCGTCTGTGGGTATTGTGGAAAACTCGAGCTGTGCGCGTGGACAAGTTGCCGACAGGTTGGCTGTGGACAAGTCGGCGACCATGTTGTAGGTTGGCGTGACGACCGTGTAGCCGCGACCGTCGAGCGCCGCATCGACGTCGTCCCACGCGTGGGTGAGTTTGTAGACACAAGGCAAATTCTGCGCGTTGTAGCGCGATTCGCACGCGGTGAGTTTCTCCTCGAGCGGCAATGTCGATGGGTAGAGTGGGAGTATGGAGTTCGCACGGTTGGTGTAGCCGTCGGCGTAGCGGAGGAGCCAGCCGTCGTAGAGCTGGGTTTGCAACGGTGGGTGTGCGTTGTGGCAGAGCGATTCGTAGAGCGATATGTCGTTGATGTGCATGTTCATCCGCCTCGTTCTGTTCATAATAAGCAAATCTGTTCATAATAAGCAAATTGGAAACAACACGTAGGCTGTTTCCAATTGAGCGGTTGGGTGATCGTTGTGTTATTCGGGGTCGTGCGCGTGATCGTGTCCTGCGCAGGTCGCACAATCGGCGTCGCAGTGCATGACGGTCTTAGGATCCACGCCGATGGAGCGGTAGTAGTTGGCGATTGCGTTGTGGATGACCTCTTGCGCGAGTACCGAACAGTGTACCTTTGCGGGAGGCAGTCCGTCGAGCGCGTCCATCACGGCCTTGTTGGTGATGGAGAGCGCATCGGTCAGCGACTTGCCCTTGATGAGTTCAGTCGCCATCGACGACGTGGCGACGGCGGCTCCGCAGCCGAACGTCTGGAACCGCACGTCCTCGATGATGTTGTCCTTAATCTTCATATAGACCTTCATGATGTCGCCGCACTTAGGGTTACCGACCTCGCCGATGCCGTTTGCGTCGGGCAGTTCGCCGACGTTGCGCGGGTTGATGAAATGGTCTATGACCTTTTCGCTATACATAAGTATCCTTTCGTATGCACCTCGTGTGCATCCCATGTGTATCTCGCGTATATATCGTGTGTAATTTTATATCGAACGCAAGACGCGCGGCGTGAGCGGACTGCGGTCGCGCACGGTCTGCACGACGCGCGGGAATACCGCGAGACATTGGTCGACCTCTTCGATCGTATTCTCTTCGCTGAGCGAGAAGCGCAGCGACCCTTGCGCGAGTTCGTGCGAGTAGCCCATCGCGAGCAGCACGTGCGACGGCTCGATGGAGTCCGACGTACACGCCGATCCCGACGAACACGCGATGCCGAACATGTCGAGCATAAGTACCATGGATTCGCCCTCGACGTAGCGGACGGTCACGTTGACGTTGCCCGGCAGACGCTGCGTCGGATGCCCGGCGAGCGTCGTGTGGGGGATGGTGTCCAGGATACCGCCGATGAGTTTGTCGCGGAGTGTGCTGACGTAGGCGGATTTCTTGGGGATGTCGGCGGTCGCGAGTTGTATCGCCGCGCCGAGGCTGACGATGCCCGCGACGTTGGTCGTACCCGCGCGCGCACCGCGCTCCTGTGCGCCACCGTGGATGTACGGCGATGGCTTACCCTTGGCGTGGTAGAGTGCGCCGACGCCCTTCATGCCGCCGAACTTGTGCGCGGCGAGCGACAGCATGTCCACGCCGAGCGCTTTGACGTCGACGGGGATGGAGCCGACGGCCTGTACCGCGTCGGTGTGAAACAGTGCGCCGTGTTCATGCGCAATCTGGCAGAGTTCGGCGATGTTCTGCACGGTACCGATCTCGTTGTTCGCGAACATGATGGACACGAATGCGGTATCGTCGTCGATGGCCGTACGCAACGCGTCGGGGGAGACGCGTCCGTAGCGGTCGACAGGCAGGATGGTCACGCGGTAGCCGCTGCGTTGCATGTGCTGAAACGCGTGCAAGATCGCGTGATGCTCGATGGCCGACGTGATGATGTGGCGGCGCTTGGACTTTGCCGTCGCGGAGAACAGCGCCCAGTTGTCGGCCTCGGTACCGCTGCCTGTGAAGTAGATCTGCTGCTCGTCGGCACCCAGCGCGGCGGCGGTCTGCGCACGCGCGGTATTGACTGCGGCGCGCGCGGCCGCGCCCTCGCTGTGTACCGACGACGCGTTGCCGTAGTGCGTCGTGAGATATGGCATCATCGCGTCGAGCACGGCGGGTCGCAGCCGCGTGGTCGCGGCGTTGTCGAAATATATTCTATTCATGGTATCCATTATAAGTACCTCTGTCGTACCTCAATTGCTATGCTTGGGTAAACTTTCCCTACGTATAGTATACCACACAATGTGACGAAATACAATCGGCATACCGTATCGCTTTGGGCGATGTGGTATGCCGTATTTGTGGATTATTACGTG
>CAYPOE010000258.1:0-3340 GCA_964412285.1 uncultured Eubacteriales bacterium
CGCAAGTTTCAGCAGTTCGACGCGCTCCTCAATCGTAAACGTGCAGCGCTTCGCATCGTTGTGCAGACATGCGACGATGACGCGATCGAATACGTTGCAGGCGCGGGTGACGATATCGATGTGACCGCATGTGACGGGATCAAAACTGCCAGGATAGATGACTGTCGTTTGCATTTATATATCCTTCGTGTATATGCCGTGTGTATGTGTATTTATATATTGTAAAATGGTCACGCCTGTATGGCCGTACTGACGTTGGCGTTGTATAGCAAACGCCGACGCGTCGAAGTCGGGCGGGTATTTGTCGTCGTGTTCGGCCACAATGACCGCACCATCCGCGAACAACGCGCGTTGCGTCAGCAGTTCCAACGCGCCGGCGATGTAGTCGCTGTCGTACGGCGGGTCGAGGAATACCAAGTCGTATACGCGCGTCGTACGGCGTAAGAACGATCTGTAATCCTCGCGATAATAAGTGGCGTCGGCGACGCCGATCGTCGTGATATTCTGTTTGAGTACAGTGAACGCCTTGGGGTCGCGCTCGACAAAGTCGCAATGCGACGCGCCGCGACTCAGGGCTTCGACGCCCAAAGCACCGCTACCCGCGAATAGATCGAGGCACACCGCGTCGGTGACGCGTTCGGCGAGCATGGAGAACACGGCCTCCTTGACCATGGACTTACTCGGTATCGTGATGTTCCCCTTTAGTGTAGCCAATGTTCGGCCACGATATTTGCCTGTTATGACTTTCACCGTTACCTCGCGCATCATTCGTCAAATACGTATATCTTACCACTATATACATTGTAATACAAATCTGCGGCAATGTCAATTGACTTATGTTCACCACGGCAATTATGTACTAAGCAGTAGCCCGATGGGCTACTGCGATTATATGAGTTTATTGATCTCTTTCTTGAGTCGACCGATGATGCGTTTCTCTAACCGTGAGATATAGCTCTGACTGATCCCGAGCATGGATGCGACGTCCTTCTGCGTCATCTCTTCGCCTGTCGTGAGACCGAACCGCAGGTCGAGGATACGCTTTTCGCGCATGGATAGCTTGTGCATGGCCGTGCGCAGCAACTGTCGGTCGACCTCCTCGTCGATGCCGCGCGCGACGGTATCGCCTTCGCTACCGAGTATGTCGGACAGCACGAGTTCATTGCCATCCCAGTCCGTGTTGAGTGGCTCATCGATCGAGATCTCGCTGCGAAGCTGATTGGTCTTACGCAGATGCATGAGGATTTCGTTCTCGATGCAGCGCGACGCGTAGGTCGCGAGTTTGACGTTCTTGTCGCAATTGAACGTGTTGATCGCCTTGATGAGTCCAATCGTGCCGATCGAGATCAGATCCTCGATGCCGACGCAGGTGTTCTCGAATTTGCGCGCGATGTACACGACGAGGCGCAGGTTGCGCTCGATGAGTACCGAACGCACGTTGATGCCCTCTTTGCCGAGTTTGTCGAGCAGCTCCTTCTCCTCTATCGAACTCAATGGCGGCGGCAACGCCTGACTCCCGCCGACGTAGAATATGCTGTTGCCCAAGAGCTCGCACAGTACCGCGTGCAGCCGCTCGGGTACCCTTGTCCATTCCTTTTGCAGTACATTCATAATCCCACCTGATCCCCGCCTTGCGGTCATACCGCCATACAATCGGGATGTATCAATCCCGCATACCCATTGTGTTGGATGTTGCCTTTATAGATACCTAAGATCGCGTTGTCGATGGCCTTGCCATTGATGCTGATGGTGTCGGGCTTGTATCCGACCAACATCCCCGCCTGCGTACCCACGGCGCTGTACGGGATCAGCCGCAGATTCCGCCGCCGTATGCCCGACTCGAGCAGCGCCATTGCGCCGCCGGACAGCAGTTGCTCGCTGCTCTCGACGACGACGCATACGTCGAGCGGCAAGATCCCGCGCACGGCCTCGTACTCGACGATGATGACGGGCGTACCTGTCAGCGGCTCATACAGCGCGTTGCCCGTGTCGACGATGCAGCGCAGGTTGCGCGTATCGCCACCCGCCGCTACGTGCAGCGTGACGGCGTTGGCGGAGATACCCGCCTGTCGCCGCGTGTAGCGCGCGTAGACGTTGATACAGATGTACGCGAGCAGCGAACTCGTGCAAAACAGGCGCAGCGGCAGGTTGTAGGTCATGCCGCCTTCTTCCAGAATCGTGTAACTACCTACGATGCTCGCGACGCCGTATATTGCGCCGCCGAACGCAAAGTTGACGAGGAAGAACACGCACATCACGCGCAAGTAGTCGTAGATGCCGCGCACGTTGTAGGTCAATGCGACCATACACAACGAGAAGATGAGTTTGCCGATCACGCCGTACATAAAATGCAGACCCGGCACAAACATGAGTACGGCGTAGAACGCGCCGATGCACGCGCCGACCACGAGCATACCGCGGCGCGAGTCCGTACGTATGATCTTCTTGGTGACGTACAGCAATATGTAATTCACCGCGAGGTTGAATATGAACAGCTCGTCGATATAGACCGTACCCATGATGCGCTCCCTATGTTTTGCCTAAGAGTATTATACCAAAATATGGTAACACATTTTGTCGTTTGGTGTACAGGCTAAAATTCCCAAAAAATCAAAAGCACTCGGTTACTGCTGTGAGGGGCAGGAACCGAGTGCTGTATGCTATGCTGTATGCTATGCTGTATGCTATATGGTAGGATGAAGATGATCTCGCAAATCCCGAAAGGGATGCGTGGCGATGGAAAGTAGGGGGCTTGCTCATTTGGTGAGGTTGATCTTTTCCATCGCTTCAGAAAACGAAAGCACTGAGTAGACCGAAAAATATTTCATAAACTCGTTGCTCCACATATCAATTTCGCCATCAATATTATTTACTTTGTTCATAATAAACACTACTGCTTTGCAATCGGTTTTCGCCATGTTTGGCAGTAATTCCTTAAATGCCCAGTCAACATCCTGCTTTTCATCCTCAAAACCATTTCGTGCATCAATAACGAGGTTGCTCTTCTCATTATTTTTTAATAAATCCAACGCAAAAAGTGTCGGTTTTCTATAATTGTCGCCACAACAAAACTTTTTCCATGCTATCAGAACAATATTGTTTTCTTTATCAAATGTTACCTTGCAAAACTCTGTTTCAAACATATTTTAACCCTCCTGTTATATAAAATTTACTTACAAGTTCCCGTGTTCCAATTCGTTGCGTAAAACAAAACTAATCCCGGACACGATCAACAATAGTACTGTACCATACAAACCTACAAAAGTCAACAATAAAACCCGCCCAAAATCGTTGTTATGTAAAAAACCCTCCGCATTGCACGGAGGGTATATCTTATGTT
>CAYPOE010000259.1:0-3336 GCA_964412285.1 uncultured Eubacteriales bacterium
CAAACTCCACAATCACAGTCGAACAAGTGCAAGAATACCTCGACAATCTAAAACAATCCTCTTAATGCCAATTGCGATTAACATATGATAAAGCTATATGCAGAACTATATGACAACTGAACAAAATTTATATAATAGGAGGTTGGGTAAATGGTATTTAAGGTATTGGAAAATTACAAAAGTCCAAGCAATTTTGAAAACCCTATTGAATTATTAAAGGGCGAAACAGTACAACTTGGGGAAATATCTGACCCCAATGGTGAATATCCAAACTGGGTTTTTTGCACCTCTAACCGAACGGGTAAAACGGGCTGGGTTGCTGTCGATGTGTTGAGTATGGAAAATGGTGTTGGAAAGGTCTTACAAGATTATACTTCCAAAGAAATGACAGTAGCCAAAGGCGATATTGTGGATGCCATTTTTGAATTGAATGGCTGGTATTGGTGTAGTAGGTCGTCTGATGGCGAGACTGGTTGGGTTGCCAAAAACAACCTCACCCATACAGGATAAGCATACTCCTCATCGCACGAGACGAGCAAACCAAAGCCGTGACAACCGTCGCGGCTTTGGTGATTTCTGTATAATCGCTGTCTGCAATATTTCTGTTGACGGACACGCAGATTCGCTGTAGAATAGTTATGTATTATGCAGAATCTATTTATTGGGGGTTCATATATGAAAAAAGCGATAAACGCGTGGTCGATACCCGGCGACGTAGGGTTTGCCGACATGTTCGCACAGGTATCGTCGGCAGGATTCGACGGCATCGAACTCAACATCGACGAGGCCGGACAGTCCGCGCACTCTCTTCACATGGGTACGACGGCCGACGAGTTGAAGGCGATTCGAGCACTCAGCGAGCAGTACAATTTGCCCGTTGCGAGCATTTCCACGTCGCAGTACAACAACCGTTTGGGTTCGGCGTGCAAGACCGACAACGACGGTGCGTTGGCACTGCTGTTCAAACAGATCGAGTGCGCCGAAGCGCTCGGCGCGGACGGCATCCTCGCCGTACCCGGCGGCATCAGCGATGCCGTATCCATGCACGCGGCGTACAACAACGTGTGCGATGCGCTGCTGTCTGTCAAGGATCAGATCGAGGCGCACGACGTGTGGGTCGGCCTCGAGAACGTTTGGAACAAGTTCTTTTTGTCGCCATATGATATGGTCAAGATGATCGATGGCTTAGACATCAAGAACGTTTGTGCGTACTTCGACGTCGGCAATGTGGCGTTCGGTTCGGAGCCGCAGCACTGGATCGAGATCCTCGGCCACCGCATCAAGAAGATCCACGTCAAGGGCTTTGACCGCGACGGCAGGATCAACCAAGGCACATTCGTCAACCTGCTCGAAGGCACCATCAACTGGCGTGCGGTATCCAAAGCGCTCCGCGACGCTGGGTACGATGGGCACATCACAGCCGAGTTAGGTACGATGGACATCTGCCCGCAGTATCTTTACGACATCACGTCTAAGGCATTAGACATTATCATTGCGTAAGAAAAAACGAAACCGCGCATATGCGCGGTTGATTTATATAACCTACAGTACGATCGTCCGTATGCTATGGCCGTACGGCCTGAATGTCTTGGAATACGGCTTCGAGCGCTTTGAACAGGTCGTTGAAGAGCCCTTCGGTGAATGCGATGTAGATCGGCAAGATCATGAAGATCGAGAGTACGCCGAGGAAGATTTTGAGCGGTATACCGAGCACGAATACGTTCATCTGCGGTACGCTGCGCACGATGATGCCGAGAGCGACCTCCGCAATGGCCATGATGCCGATGATGGGCATGGCGACGCGTACGGCCATGAGCAGCATATAGAGGAAGATCTCGACGATGCGCCACACGACTTCAGGCTCATAGACCAGTGTACCTGGCGGAATCCAGCTGAAACTCTCGGCTAGGATTTCGATGAGTACGAGATGGCCGTCCATGTACATGAACGTGATGAGCATGATGAAGTTGAGCAGCGTACCCGTCATGGCCGTCTGGGCGTTGGCCATGGGGTCGAAGATCTGCACCATACCGAAACCGATCTGCATGTCGATGACCTGTCCCGCCATGAGCGGCACCAAGAAGATCACCGTTGTCACATACCCGATGATGAGTCCGAGTATGGTCTCCTTTGCGATCAAAAAGGCGTAACCCCAGAGCGTCGACGTCGATGCATCGAACGTCACCGTCGTGATGGGCATCAGGATGTAAGTGATGAATAGGCTGAGTATGATCTTGGCGAACGTGACGAGATTGCGCCGTCCGAAGATCGGCGACATGGTAAACAGCCCGAGTACGCGCGAAAAGATCAGCGCGCCGCCGCCGACATACGTCAGCAGTGCGTCAGAGAATGGCAACATGTGTTACGGAAATTGGCTCAGCATATTGAATACGCGCTGGAAGTATTGCATAAGCTCGGTCAGCATCCACGGCCCAAAGACGATCAACGAGATGAAGATCGAAGCGATCTTGGGCACGAACACGAGCGTCTGCTCGTTGATCTGCGTCGTGGCTTGGAATACCGATACGATGATACCCACGATGAGACCGATGATGAGGGTCGGCGCGGATACGAGCAGTATCGTGAATATGCCGTCCTGCACTAAAGTAAGAACTGCGTCTGCGCTCATAATGATACGATGGGATTCGGGTTATAATAAACTGCGGATTACGGCGCGTCGAGATACGACTTGACGAGCATACCGATCATCATGCCCCAACCGTCGACCAAGACAAATAACATGATCTTGAACGGCAAACTGATCATGACGGGCGGCAGCATCATCATACCCATTGACATGAGTACCGACGCGACGACCATATCGATGACGATGAACGGGATGTAGATGACGAATCCAAAGATGAACGCCTGTTTGATCTCACTCGTGATGAATGCGGGTATGATGACAGTCAGTCCCACTTCGTCGAGGGATCCGTACGTGACGCCCGTCTGTCGCTCGGACAGCGACGCGAACATGATGACGTCGGCCTCCTTGGTATGTTTGACCATGAAGTCGCGCAAGTACGACAACCCCACGTCGAGCGCCTCGGTATCACTGATCTCCTCAGCCATGTATGGCTGGTACGCGTTGACATTGATGTTGTCAATCGTTGGCGCCATGATGAAGTATGTGAGGAACAGCGCGAGACCGATCAACACCTGATTCGACGGCATCTGCTGCGTACCCATCGCGTTCCGGATGAAGGATAGGCAGATGATGATGCGCGTGAAGCACGTCATCATGATCAAAATCGACGGCGCGAGCGCGAGTATCGTGAGGACCAAGATGATCTGTAGGCTGCGCTGGGTATTCTGCGGCGTGTCGAACAGGTTCAT
>CAYPOE010000260.1:0-3267 GCA_964412285.1 uncultured Eubacteriales bacterium
GTCGCGACGCTGTACGGCGCGTTTTTGTTGTTCTTCAAAGGCAACAATGTATCGTTGCACAGACTGACCGCGCAGGAGTTCTGCATCTACACCAAACAAATCTTGGCCGAAGGCATACCCGGCGGCGTCGAGAACGTCTCGCTGCTCGCGCGGTCAATCCTGTTCAACATGTTGATCGCGAGTTGGTTTGGTTCGACGGCGCTCGCGGCGTACAGCGTCGTCGCATCGATCAACACCTTCGCGTCGATCATCATCGCAGGGATCAGCGGTTGCCTCGTGCCGTTCGTCAGTGTATTCTCGGCCGAAAGCGATACCGCCAGCATCAAACAAATCCTGCGTTTCGCAACCGGTTGTGGCCTTGTGCTGACTGCGGCTTTCACAGGAATCTGTATCATTTTCCCAGAGACCATTGCGGGCATATTTGGCATAACGGATGCGGCGGCACGGACGCTCGCCTCGACGGCGATTGCGTTGTTCGGCGTCGGACTGATCTGCGCTTTTTTGAACAACATATTGACTTATTTGCATACAGGCAACAAAAAGACGGCTCAAGCCAGCGCGATCTCGTTCGCGCGCACGTTGTTCGTAGCGTTGCCTGCCGCGTATCTGCTCGGACGCGCCTTTGGGGTAAACGGTGTGTGGCACAGCTTTTGGATCACCGAAGCAGGGACGTTGTTGCTCGCCGTATTGATCGGACTTTTCGGCTCCAGACGGTCAAAGTATATGACGCGGCTTACGCTGATCGATTGCGAAGCGGAACAGAACGGTACCGCGGCGTCGTTCGAGATCAAATCCCATACCGATGAGATCATGGATTGTGTACGGCGCTCGACGGACTTCTGCGAAACCAACCTGTTATCGCCCAAAGTCGCCATGAGGATCAACCTCGCGCTCGAGGAGATGCTCGTGATCATCGCCGACAAGGTCTTTGGCAACGATCGGACGCAGGACATCAGCGTGCGCATCCTGATCGTCGACGACACGGTCGTGCTGCGTATACGGTATTTGGGGAGGCGCTTCAATCCTGTGGCGTATTACGAAGACAAAGCCAACGTGCGTGAATGCGTCGGTCACGACGGCCTCGCAGTTCCGTTCGACGACAGTTTGGGAATCAAAGTGATCGTAGGCGTAGCGCAGGTCGTGGACTACAGAAACACGTTCGGCATCAATAATTTAACCGTGATACTAAGAGGAAGATATGTTTGATAAACCCGATATACTGCTAAAACACCAAGGTCAACACATACGGATTCGTCCGATGGAGGCAGAGGATATACCGTACGCCGCCGCGTTGTACGAGGGCGTGCGCATACGCGCCGAAGCGTTGGATGGATATTTTGACGTAAACAACGAGCGCGGTTTTATCAACGTAGGCGGCATGTTTGAGGTCTCGGACGCGCGCGCACTCGAGGGGTATCTATACAGCGAAAGCGACTTGTTTCTCGTGGCAGAGGATTCGGACAGACTGTCGGGTCTCATGTGGATCGGCAATTGCGACCCACATTTCTGCAACCTCTCGCTCATCGTCGCCGACTCGCCTGCATCGCGCATACGTAGGGATGCAGTACAAGATCTGCACAACCTCATGTTCCTCAGGGAGATCATCGTATCGAATAACACGTTCGGCGCGCTGGGTCTGGGACTGTACGCATCGTCGCTGACCTGTGCGCTGCGGAGCGGACGTACGCGCGCCGTTGGAGAAATCTACCGTGTCGTGGGATACGAGAAGCACCACGAGATTCACGAGATAGACTTATTCAATCGACCGTCGGCGCGACTCGCAGTCAAGACCGGCGCAGAGCACATCGGTCATATGCCCGTCAAGCGCGTAGAGGTAGGTTCCTACGCGGTACTCATAGAAAGCCAGGTCTATACCTGGCACGTGCGTGGAGCGCTACGTCAATGCGTATCGGCGCTCGAAGCCAAGGGCGTACAATGGATCGATACAAAGGGGACATGATGATCATGAAGAAAAGACATATCAAAACAAGGATACTCGTCGCTTTTCTGTCGCTCGCCATACTGTCGCACCTGACGAGCATCGCGTTGACCGCGTACAATACGCTGCGCATCCAAGGTACCGCGATTGACAGCAACGAGGAGATTGCACAAAGTTCCATAACGAGCAGCAAGACGTTGCTTACAGACTTATCGATCCAAAACGCAAGCAGCTTGGTGGCAGCCAAAGCCGATAATGTCAACAAGCAATTCTTGTCGCTCGCCGTCACGCTCCATACACTGGCCGACGAACTGGGTTGCATATACACGTACAGGCACGATTACAAGGGCGTCCCCATCCGCACGTTCGAGGAGATTATGGCTGACGGCGACGGGCAAAACCTCGCGATGCAGTGGCTGCCGGCCGATGACCGCATCGACCCCGCTTCGCTGTACGACGAGGTGTTGCTGCAAGGCAATATGCAGTACAACTACGCGGCCGCCATGCACAATAACCCGCACATTACGAGCATCTACACCTGTACCGAATCGGGCATAAACGTGGGTTACGACGCCAACGCCTCGCTCAAAGTGGGCGTGCAGTCGTTCGAGGGACGCACGACCGAATGGTATCTCGGGGCCAAAGATACAAACGGCATGGTTATATCGGACACATACGCCGATAATTTCGGCAGAGGTCTGACGATCACCCTCTCGACGCCGTTCTATCACGACGACGCATTCGCGGGCGTCATCGCCTGCGACGTGTTGATCGAGAATCTGAATCGCGAGATCCAACAAACCGCCGTCGGACAATCGGGCTACGCGATGTTGTTTGCGAACGAAGGGTGGCCCATCTCAGCCCCCGGACTGTCCGACGAAAACAAGGATGACGCGGCATACTTCCTTGGCGAAAGCGCCCAAAGCATCATCGAAAGTATGCGTACGGGTCAGGATTCCGTGACACAGTCTGTGATTCGCGACGAAAGCGTTTACATCATCAGCGCGCCGATCGACGTCATAGGTTGGAATTACCTGATGGTATTGCCTGTATCCGACATCATCGCCCCGGCGATTCAGGCCGAGGTGAACATCAAAACCATCGCCGATCGTCTGCACGAAAGTTTGCAGAACCAAATATTCCAGACGCTGTGTCTGATGTTCGTGCTGCTCGCGGCCGTGATCGCCATCGTGGTGTTCGTGACATTGAAACTCGCCAATACCATTACGCGACCCATCGTGCATCTGAACGACGACATACAAAAGATCGATTACGACAATTTCATATACGCCAATTCCATACACACCGCCGATGAAATCGAAGCGCTC
>CAYPOE010000261.1:0-3262 GCA_964412285.1 uncultured Eubacteriales bacterium
ACGCGTCGCGCCAGTGTGCAATGTCAAAGTGTTCGTCCCAACCGTCGAGCATAGCGCCGTTGTGGGCGGCGCGACTGATGACGTCGGACAATGCCCCATCCCCGGCCGACATGACAGCCTCCATCAGCGAGGTATCTGTACCGTGCCAGTTGTAGCGTATGCGTTTATCTTTGAGGTGCTGCTGCAACAGCTTTTGCTTGCGCAACAGTTCCTCTGGCGCACAGAAACCCGCGTCCTCAAATGGCGTATGCGGCTTGGGTATGAAGTTAGACGTGGATACCGTGACATTGATCTTGCGGCCGAACCCGATGACGCGACGCGCGATCTCAACGATGCCCATGAGATCTTCGTCGGTTTCAGTGGGCAGTCCAATCATGAAGTAGAGCTTGAACTGCGTATATCCCCGCTGTATCGCAGACTGAATACCATTGTTGATGTCATCGTCCGTGATGCGTTTGTTGATGACGTCGCGCAAGCGCTGCGTACCCGCCTCGGGCGCGAACGTCAGACTCGACTTGCGCAGTCCTCCGACCTTGTCGAGTACCTGCACCGATACGCTGTCGAGTCGCAGCGAAGGCAACTGCATGTTGACATTGTGCTTTTCAGCCAACGGTAACAATGCGTCACATAATTCTATTATATGACTATAATCGCAGGTTGACAAAGACGACAACGAGAGTTCCTCGTAGCCCGTGTTGCGTATGGTCTCCTCGGCAAGATGCGTGAGCGTATCTACGGTACGTTCACGTTTGGGACGATAGATGTATCCCGCTTGACAAAACTTGCAGCCGCGCGGACACCCGCGGAATACCTCGAGTACCACACGGTCATGTACGGTTTCGGTATACGGTACGATGGGCTGGGTCGGATAGGGCGCGGCATCGAGGTCGCGTACGACGCGCCGCTGAATCTGCGATACGCCGTCGTGCATCGACGGCACGTACACGCCTTCCAATCGAGATAGCGCCCCCAACAGTTCGGACTTTGCACTCCCGTCGCGTTTCCACGCGTCATACGCTTGCAAGATCTCGACGATGACCTCCTCGCCGTCGCCGATGACCATGGCGTCAAAGAATGCGCCCATGGGCAATGGATTGACGCAACAAGGCCCGCCCGCGATGATGAGCGGGTGCGCGTCGTCACGCTCGCTACTGCGTTCGGGTATGCCGCCCATGCGCAGCATGTGTAACACGTTGGTGTAGCTCAATTCGTACTGCAACGAAAATCCCACAATATCACACGCATGTAATGCGGCGCGTGATTCCAATGTAAACAGCGGCTCGCCGTAGGTCGCCAACCGCTCCATCATGTCGGGCAACGGCATGAAGCAACGTTCGCACGCCCAATCATCCTGCTGATTGATGATGGCATAAAGGATCTGCAACCCAAGGTTGCTCATACCGACTTCGTACGTGTCGGGAAAACAAAACGCAAAGCGCCGCCCACACTGTTTGACGGCGGTGTTCAGCTCGCCGCCCGTATAGCGCAGCGGCTTTTCTATGTCGTAGATGAGTTCGTTGAATCGTTCGTCTGTAATATTGCACACATCCCTTGTCATTTACTGGGTATAACTATCTATCATTATACAACCCCACGGCCTACATGTCAACTACGGCGTAGACATGTTCACTCTGCGTAGATGTATTCGTAGCACAAGCCGCTGTCATCGTATCCAATGCGCAAGAACCGCGTGTACTCTCGATTCGTTAGCAACGCCTCAGCCGAGATGCCCGTCGTACCCTGTATGCCGCACAGTCGCACGCCGTCGACGCGGCGTATGCCGTTGGACGCGCTCGGATACACGACCGTGACTTGCTTGCCGTTGCGGGTTGCTTCGGACAGCATGGTCAAGAATACCTCGCGCTCGTTGGCGTTCATACCGCCGTTGTAGACGTCGCGCGACAGTACGACGAGCACGCGTGACGTCGACGCGTAGGCAAGATTGTCGCGCACGCGCGTCCAGTTATACCCGCCGCCGCCCGTCAGCGTACCATCGGCATTGTCGGCGTAGACCACGGTCGTATCGGCAGATTCAATCGCCTGCACGGCCGTATCGTTGGTGATGGCCGTGATGCCGTCCTTGACCGACTTGTCTACGTTGCCCACAACGATGCGGTTGGTACCTGCGCCGTTTACGGCACGGATCATGCGCTCGCGCACGTCTTTATACTTGTCCTCGCCGTTGCCGTTGGGCAACGTCAACGCACCGAATACGTCGATGGTCACGGACGCGCCCTGCGTCGAACGCATGAGCGGGTCGCGCTGATACGCGTCGGCCGGCAGCGTGAGTCCGTCAAATGCGCCGTTACCCGATACGTATGCATACGCGGCGACGTCACCGAAGGCCGCCTTGATCAGCGATACGCCGTCCTTGACCTTGTACATAGTATTGCCATCTATGCGCACGACAGCATCGTCATACGCAAACGTGACAAATCGATGCGGCAGCATGGCCGTATACCCGTCGCCATCCTTGGCCATGAGCTGAAACGACAGCTGATCGGGTAGCGCCATCTTCTTGTTCGCGAACACGATCGACGATACTGTGCCGATCACGCGTACCTGTTTGGTCGCGGCATGTTCGCCATAACGCGCGGTCAGCAGTGCGACGCCGCTCTTCTCAGGTATGAAGTACCCCGCGTCGTCGTACGTACCGCCGACGTAACCATCCTCCGTGCTGAACCCAAACTCGACCTGTCCGTCCGCGTCGATGACGTCGCCCGCGTCGGTGTACACGGCCGCGTACGGGTAGACGCCCGTGCCGAGGCAAACCGCATCGGGTGTGCCGACGAACTGCACGTTGATGTGCTCGGGCGTCTTGGACAGCAGCGATATGGCGTTGGTCACTTTGCGCAGCGAACCATCCGACGGCTTGTTGACCGTGGCGTAACCGCCGAGTGGGCGTTTGACCGCCATGGTGCTGCTACCCCCGCCGTCGAGATTGACCGCGTCGTACATGCCGAGCGATGCGCAGTAGTACGCAAGTTCCGATAGCGTCATGCCGATGGACGCGCCGCGCCCGTCGACGACGACGCAGTACAGCTTGGTCTTATCCATATTGTAGCCGATGGCAGTGCGCGGATTACGCGCGTTGTCGCCGTGGGTCTTGGCGGCCAACATGCCTTGCGTCAGCAGCATGGTACCCGCGCCGACTGCGTGATATGCCTCGGACAGCGCGACCGACGGTTTGACGTCGAATGCGATGGGATCGCCGACCTTGAAGTTGTCGTGGATGAACATATTGTGATCCTTGAGGAATGCG
>CAYPOE010000262.1:0-3238 GCA_964412285.1 uncultured Eubacteriales bacterium
GATTATTAAAGCCGTATAACGTGAGCTTCTCTGTCAACCCTAACATCACTTCCTTACTAAACTAAATGAATATGTTTGCATAAAAATACAGTCATGCAGCATGATTATACATGATATGCACCGTTTTGTCAATACACTGCGCAGATGCAAAAATGCACGAGTCTATGTTTTCGGCAATAAAAGGAATTCTATTATACAAAAACCGCTGCTTGGACATGCCAAACAACGGTTTTTTGAGAAATCAAATCGCAGTATAACGCGATATGTGATTATTCGCTGGCCCTGCCGCCCAAATACTCGGCAAAGAATTTTTCCATCTCTTTGTAGAAGTCCAACTGGTTCTCGTAATTCATGAAACCGTGGCCTTCATCGTCTTTGACCATATACGTAACCTCGACGCCTCTCTCGCGAAGCGCCTCGACCATCTGGTCGGACTCGGCTTTGTTGACGCGGGGGTCGTTGGCGCCTTGCGCGACGAACAGCGGCGTCTTGATCTTATCCGCGTGCAACGCCGGGGAGGTGCGCTCGAATAATTCTTTGTCCGTTTCAGGATTGCCCACCATCTCGTACATCTGCTCCCTCATGCTCTCCCAGTACGGAGGAATCGTGTAGAGGAATGTGAACAGGTTGGACACGCCAACGTAGTCCACCGCAGCCGCGTATAGATCCGGTGTAAATGCAACGCCAGCCAATGTCGCGTAACCGCCGTAGGATGCGCCATAGATGCCGACTCTATCCGGATCAGCGATGCCGATGGACTTCAGCCACTCAACGCCGTCGGTGATGTCGTTCTGCATGTCAAGACCCCACTGCTTATAGCCAGCTTCTAAGAACTCCCTGCCATAGCCTGTGGATCCTCTGAAGTTGACTTGTAGTACCGCGTATCCTCGGTTGGCTAAGAACTGTACCTCGGGGTTGTAACCCCATACATCACGCATCCACGGCCCACCATGCGGGTTGACGACGACGGGCAGCTTGTACGGCTCGGCATTCTTGGGGATGGTCAAATAGCCGTGTATCGTGAGCCCGTCGCGCGATTTGTACGAAATCGGGATCATCGGCGACATGTCGTTCGTATCCACCGTGTTGGTATCGGTCAGCTGCGTCAGTTCCTTGGCCTTGCGGTCGTACAGATACGAGACACCGCGATTCACGTCGCTCGCTACAGAGAGGATGGCGAAGTTCCAGTCCTCGGTCAAGCGACCCACGCCGATCTGCGCGGTCGTACCGAGCACGTCTTGGCACTCTTTGTAGAGCTTTTCCGTTTCATCGTCGAAGAAGATAAAGTTTAACTTATCCGTATAGTAATATACCAAGCCCAACGTACCCGGCTCGCGTCCCGAAGAGGCGCCCATGACGTCCACTTTATCATTCTGATAGATCAACTCGAGGTCCTCGCCGGTCTTGGGGTCGATCTTGACTAACGCGGCGGTGTTGCGATCGATGTTGGAGATGGCATAGATCGTTTGATTGTCCTCGGCGAACATGATCGGATTGACCGTCTGCTTGAAATTATAGGTAGCGACCAACTCGAACTCGTCTTCCTCGCTGTCGCGGTAGTAGTACCCCGTATTGACGCCGTCGGAGAATCCGGCTAATCGGACGTTGCCCTTGGTATCTGTCAAGAACCCCGAGTAGCGGCCGTCGTTATCGATGATCTTGGTTGTCTCACCTGTAACTACGTTGAGCTTGTAGACGCTGAATACCTGTTTGTTGTCTTTGTTCATCTGGATGAGGACTTCGTCTTTGATCTTGGCCTCATCCAACGAATCCAACGGCATGACACGCGTCTTGTCGTACGGCGTCAGATCGATCTCCTTGCCATTCTTGTCGGTCTTGAAGAGGTGATAATTCTCGTCGCCGCCGAAGTCGCGCGAGTACACGATGGTGTTGTCTTTGACAAAATATCCGGCAATGCCGCGATCCTTGAGCTTGGTGATCTGCGTGATCTTGCCCGTCTGGATATCTTTCTTGAAGATATTGAGACGGTTCTCCCACGGCGCGGCATAGACCAACGACTTGCCGTCCTTGGTGATGCTGTACCCGAGGCTCTCGGGCAGCTTGAAGAAGTCGTCCGCCGTATAGAGCGGTACAGGCTCGTCCGCAATCGCCTGCTCACGGATCTTGCGATACTTATAGCTGAACTGGCTCGCCTCGGCGAAAGTGATGGGGCGATCCTCGCCTACGCTGCCGTCGGGATAACCCACGACGATGCCTTGCTCTTTTGCTTGCGCAATGAAATCATCCCCGTCAACGCCCAATCCGCGCATGACGATGCGCAGCGCGTCCTTGCGCGTAATTGGCTTTTCTGCAGACAGCCCGTCCGCATCCTTGACAAAGCCTTGGGCTTTGAGTACGTCGGCGGCGTTCTCTCCGTGTTCGTAAGTAGCCGTCAGCGCGAACATCTCCGCAAATTGCGCAAACGTCACGGTTTGCTCGGGCTTCAGATCGTCCTTGACCGCGGCGATCCCTTTGAGATACGCGATGGACTCGTCGTACCATTCTTGGGCAGACACAGGCATCACGCTGAGTGCCACGATCAGAACGGCAAGACATAGTGTTAGAAATCTTTTCATGCGGTTTCCTTTCCCCTCATTTTAATCTTTCTGTCTTTCTGATCTTTCTCATTTATTGTACAATGTTTTATCGTCAGTGTCAAATGTTTTACATTCCATTCTCAATACATGCGCCCATTCATGCGCGGAATCGATACCCTGCTCCCCAGACTGTCTCGATGTATCCGGGGCGCGACGGCTCGCGCTCGATCTTCTCACGGATACGCGCGATGTGTACGGTCACAGTCGATACATCGGATAGTGCGTCGTAGCCCCAGACGCGCTCGTACAGTCGCTCTTTGTCGAACACGATATTGGGGTTTCTGCACAGAAACAGTAACAGATCGAATTCTTTCTGTTTGAGCGATACCTCGTTGCCGTCGACGAGTACGCGCCGCGCGGCGGGGTCAACACTGAGACCACGCGTCGTGATGATGCCGCGCGTACCCTCTCCACCGCACGCAAACTGCTTATAGCGGCGAATCTGGTTCTTGACGCGCGCAACGAGTTCCAATGCCGAAAAGGGCTTGGCGATGTAATCATCGGCGCCCAGCCCCAAGCCTTTTAATTTATACATTTCGTCGCCGCGCGCCGACAAAATCAGCACGGGTACGGTGCGCGCCTCGCCGAGTCGATCGAGGATCGTGAAGCCGTCGACCTCGGGCAGCATGACGTCGAGTATG
>CAYPOE010000263.1:0-3234 GCA_964412285.1 uncultured Eubacteriales bacterium
GCGCAGTATCATACTCGCGATTGCGTCCACGATGCAGAGTGGTATCCCGTGGAATATGTCGCTGATCAATGCCGCCAGCATTATACTACTCATGGCAGTATGGTTGTCCTATACGCTGTATACGCAATTCTATATCAACAACAAGTGCGAGGGCGCGCGGCAGATCGTACGCGTTCCCACTCGTTTGGTTGCCCCTGCCATCGTACTGTACGTCGTCACCGAAGTTGTCATGCGCTTTGCGTTATCGTAAATAGACCGCCTTGTGGCGGTCTGTCTTTTTGCAGAAGGAGGAGACCATGGAATACATATACTACGGTGCCATCGTCGTCGGCGTCCTATTGTTGTGCGCGTTTATCGCCATATCGTACATCAAGGCGCCCCCCGACGTCGCGTATATCATATCGGGTCTGCGCAAGAGCAAGGATACGCAGTCGGCACGCATCGTCATCGGCCGCGCGACGATCCGCATCCCATTCTTTGAGCGCGTCGACAAGTTGCGACTATCGCTCATGCAGGTCGACATCAAGACCAACTCCGCCGTACCTACCGCCGAATACATCAATATCTTTATCGATGGCGTCGCCAACATCAAGGTCGCGTCCGACCGCGCATCGATCTTACGCGCAGCGGAGAACTTCCTCGGACGACCGCAGACTGAGATCAGCAATGTCGCGCAGCAGGTACTCGAAGGCAACATGCGCGAGATCGTAGGCCAGATGAAACTCAGCGAACTCGTGCAGAACCGCGACCTGTTCGCGCAGAAAGTCCTGCAAAACGCAGCCGAAGATATGCGGCGCATGGGGTTGGAAATCGTCAATTTGACTGTGCAAAACTTCACCGACCGTGAAGGAATCATACAGGATTTGGGTATCGACAATATTGCGCGCATCCGCAAGGATGCGGCGATCGCGCGTGCCAACGCCGAGAAGGACATCGCCGTCGCGCAGGCCAGCGCCGAGGAGGAGTCCAACAAAGCCAAGGCATTGGCCGCGATCAACATCGCCGCGCAGAACAAGGACGTCGAGATCAAGTCGAGTGAGTTCAAGAAGGAGCAGGACGTTAAGAAGGCCGAGGCCGACGCGGCGTACGCCATCAGTCAACAGGAGCAGCGTCGTACAATCGAAACCACGTCGGTATCCGCCGACATCGCGCGTCGCGAGAAAGAGATCGACCTCCGAGACCGCGAAATCATGTTGACCGAGAAGTCGCTCGACGCGCAGATCAAGAAGCAGGCCGACGCCGAGAAGTACGCGATGGAACAGAAAGCGCAAGCTGAAAAGTACCGCCGCGAGCAGGAAGCCGAAGCCAAACGCATCGAGGTCGAGCAGAACGCCCA
Organism: uncultured Eubacteriales bacterium; assembly: GCA_964412285.1. Classification (GTDB taxonomy): domain Bacteria; phylum Bacillota; class Clostridia; order Monoglobales; family CAYZNM01; genus CAYZNM01. The sequence goes on from CAYPOE010000263.1 coordinate 1,337, forward strand.
CGCGCGGCGCATCGAGGTCGAACAGCAGGCACAGGCCGAGAAGGTTGCGGCCGACGCCAAACGGTATCAGTTGGAGCAACAGGCCGAGGCCGAGAAGGTCACGGCGTCGGCGCAACGTTTCGCCGACGAGGAGGCTGCGAAGGGCATCGAGGCGCGCGGTCGCGCCGAGGCCGATGCGATTCTCGCCAAGGCTGAAGCTATGAAGGCGATGGGCGAAGCGTCGGTCATCGAGATGTATCTGCAGGTGCTGCCCGAAGTCGTCAAGAACGCGGCGACGCCGTTGGCGCAGACCGAGAAGATCGTCATGTACGGCGATGGCAACGCGACGCGTATCGTCAAGGACGTTATGAACGCGACGCAGCAGATCACCGACGGTTTGGGCGAAGCGACGGGCATTGACATCAAGGCACTCGTCGAACGATTCGTCGTCAAACCCCCATCCCCACAGCAGGACGACGAAATTGCCAGTCTGTAAGACAAACACCCTTACCTGAAACGGTGAGGGTGTTGTTGTTTAATATACAGTCGAGGTCGTGCTGCCGCCCATACCACCCCAGTTGTGGTGGACATATGCGTCCGGCGCGTCAATGCGACGAAAGGTATGTGCGCCGAAGTAGTCGCGCTGCGCTTGCAGTAGATTGGCGGGCAACGCATCCGACGTGTAGCCGTCGAAGTACGCGAGTGCAGACGACAACGCGGGTACGGGTATGCCGCATCGCACGGCTGCACATACGCAATCGCGTAAGCTGCCGATGTGTTCGGCGATGTACCCGCTGAACAGCGGCGACATCAGCAGATTAGACAGGTCGGGCTGTCGCTCGTACGCGTTGGCAAGCGCGGTCAGGAAGCGCGAACGTATGATACAGCCGCCGCGCCAAATCCGCGAGATGGTGCTGAGTGGCAACGGTGCGCCGAACAGCGGCGTCGCTGCCGACATGAGCGCGTACCCTTGCGCGTACGAGATGACCTTGGCGATGTAGAGCGCCGACTCCAACGCATCCACATCCACGCGTACGTCGCACGATGGCTTCTGATATACCTGCGCGGCACGGGTTCGCTCGGATTTGAGCGCGGACAGTCCGCGGGCGTATACGGCTTCGTTGATGAGTGTCAGCGGTACGCCCATATCGAGCGCCGCCGCGCACGCCCACTTGCCTGTACCCTTCTGCTCGGCCGCATCGAGGATCTTTTCCACGAGCGGTCTACCATCGGTATCCGTCTCGCGCAGGATATCCGCCGTAATCTCGATCAGATAGCTCGACAGCAGACCGTCGTTCCACCGCGCGAACACGTCGGCGGTATCGCCCACGCTCATGCCATTGACGCGACGTATAATATCGTAGACCTCGCAAATCAGCTGCATGTCACCGTACTCGATGGCGTTGTGTACCATCTTGACGAAGTGTCCAGCGCCGCCGTTGCCGAGCCACGCGCAGCACGGTTCGCCGTCATACTGCGCGGCGATGCGCGATAGAATCGGCAAAACAATCGGCATGGCTTCAGCGTTGCCGCCGGGCATAACCGATGGCCCCTCCAATGCGCCGAGTTCGCCGCCCGAGATCCCGCTGCCGACGTAGCGGACGCCGTGCGCGGCACATGCATCTACGCGACGCTGCGTATCGGCGTAGTGGCTGTTGCCGCCGTCGATGACGACATCGCCGCGCTCAAGTAGCGGGGTAAGCTGCGCGATCATGTCGTCGACGGGCGCGCCCGCCTTGATCATGAGTATGATCACGCGCGGTTTGCTCAACAGGCCGACGAGTTCGCCCAACGTGTGGGCGCCCATGATGCGGTCGTAGCCGCGCGACAGCAACCCATCCACCTTGCGCGTATCGCGGTTGAATACGCCGACGTGATAGCCATTGCGCGCGAGATTGCGCGCGAGATTCTCGCCCATC
>CAYPOE010000264.1:0-3231 GCA_964412285.1 uncultured Eubacteriales bacterium
CTCGCACATCGCGCGCGCACCTTCGGCCGTATGCGCCATGGGCTTCTCGCACAAAACGTGCTTGCCCGCGTTCAGCGCGGCGCAAGTGATTTCGCTGTGCGACGAGTTGGGTGTGAGTACGTAGACGACCTCGATATCGGTCTCTTTTTCGAGGAGTTCTTTATAGCACGCATACGTGCGCGCACCCTCTACGCCATACTGCTTGGCTAACTTCTCGGCGCGTTCGGGAATGATGTCGCAGAATGCCACAACCTTGACGTTATCCATCTTAGCGATGGATGGCAGGTGTTTGCCTTCGGCGATACCGCCGCAGCCTACAACTGCGACGTTGATGTCGCGCATGGTTTCCATATCCGGTGTAACCGTGATTGCAATCGACATAAGATTACCTCGTAGCTCATGAAATGTTTGTGAAAATCTTTATGACATTATATCAAAGCCGTATCATAATTGCAATAAATATTTCTGACCGCGCATATGCTGTAACAGTACAAAAACCGTACAAGCTATTACAAAATCATCACGGGTGGAAGGAGCTGGATCATGAAGATCAAACTGTTCCCGTTATTCGCAAGTCTCACCGTCAGCCTTGGAGTTGGGCTGCTGTCGTCAGCACTGACGCGCGGCAGTGTGGCGCTGTATCGTACGTTGACATTGCCGCCGCTGTCGCCGCCATCGTGGGTATTCCCTGTTGTCTGGACACTGCTCTACATACTCATGGGCATATCGGCGTACCTCGTCTACATCAGCGACGCGCCGCCCACGGACAAACGCCGCGCGCTCGGACTCTACGCCGTGTCGCTGTTCCTGAACTTCGGCTGGTCTATTATATTCTTTAACTTTCAAGCGTATACGTTGTCGTTCGTATGGCTCTGCATATTGTGGCTGAGCATCCTGCTCACGATCCGCGCGTACGCGCCGATCAACCGCACTGCCGCACTGCTGCAACTGCCGTATCTGCTCTGGGTGACGTTCGCGGGATACCTGAATCTGTGGATTGCGTTGAACAATTGATAAATTGGGTGATATTTGTTGCAATTTTTAGAGCATAATGTTGTCCAAATTCTCGTTGACAAATATGTGAAAATCAGCTATACTATTGAGCAGTAGCACTTTGGAGGTTTTCCATGAACAGCACATTCGTCCATTGCAACAGCACACTCTTGATCGGGATTACGATGATCATTCTCCCGATTATTATTGTGCTGCTTTTTCATTGGCGGGTAGGTTGTTTGGTTGGGTAAACGAACCAAAGTCTAAATAACGGACAAACAGACACCTGTCGCCTATGCAATCGCGGCAGGTGTTTCTTTGTGCCAAAAAATCAGGAGGGTACTTATGAAAGAAGTTGTGAAGCAAGTGGAAGCCAAAGCGGTTCAGCAGGAGTGGGCGAATCCCACGCCGGCGGGTCTTGTGGCGTTGGCCGTGGCGTGCGCCTGCTTTTTCGCAATCCTAACGGGGCGGGTTGAAGCGTCGGCGATGCCGCTCGTCGGATGTTGGCTGTTGGGCGGCTTTGTCGTGCAACTCGTCGTGGGTCTGTTGGATCTCAAGAGCGGCAATCTAACGGGCGGCAATACGTTCCTGTTCTTTTGCGCGTTCTTTATGTTGGTCGGTGGCGTAGAAATGTTCTTGAAGTACAACGCGCTGACGGCCGGCGCACCCTTGGATGCACGCATCGACGGCTACGCATGGTGCGTACTCACGGTGGTTCTTCTGCTGTGGACGCCCGCGTTCTGCACGAAGTTTAGCCTGCTGTCGGTCATCGTACTCTTGTTAGACGTTGCCCTCCCGTTTATCGCGCTGACCGATCTCGCGCTGATCCCGAAATCTTTCGGACAAATATCGGCTTGGGCGTTGCTCGCCGCGGGGGTAGTTGCGATCTATCTGTGTTCGGCCATCGTGGTCAATGCCGCGTACAAGAAAACCGTATTTCCATTGCCGCGATAGGCGTGCCGCGATAACGCCGTGTTTCTATACGTTGCGTAAAGATTCGTAAAAAAGTGATAGCGGTAATCCATGATCTATGATATAATGACTTGGTTGATTCATCACTGAAATTTCTGAAATTTGGAGGCAACATGGATTACCGCAAGGATTTTAAGGCTATCATGCACTACGAGCCGTACGACAAGATGCCTATCGTACATTTCGGCTTCTGGTATGAGACCATATGCAAGTGGGAACAGGAAGGACACATCACAGCCGACGAGGCCGCACCCTACCACAACGGTACGGCGTTCGACGGCAGCGATGCAGAGCACGCAGTCGCGGGCAAGCTCGGCTTTGACTACAACTATTTTACGACGGTATCGCCCAACGGCGGTCTGATGCCAGGCTTTGAGCACAAGGTCATCGGCACCACACCCGACGGGTTCGAGCTGATCCAGAACGCGCAGGGCGCCATCGAGGTACACCGGGGCGACGCAGGTTCGATCCCTGCGCACGCGGGACATCTGCTCACAGATCGCAAGAGCTGGGATGAGATGTTCGTCGAGCGTCTGCAACCGTCGCCTGAGCGTCTGACATGGGCAAAGAAGCTCATGGAACACTACGCTGAGCAGCGCAAGACCAAGTCTGTATTGGTCGGACTGCATTGCGGCAGCCTATTCGGGTCGATCCGCGACATGATGGGCGTAGAGGGTGTGTCGTACCTGTACGCCGACGACGAGGATCTGTTCAAGGAGATCATCGACACCGTGGGTGAACTCTGCTACCGGAACACGGTCGCGATGCTGGATACGGATTTCGACTTTGATTACGCGCACTTCTGGGAGGACATCTGCTTCAAGAATGGGCCGCTGATCAATCCCGCGATCTTCCGCGAGTACGTCGGCCCACACTACAAGCGCATCACCGACGCGGTCGTAGCCAAGGGCATCGACGTCGTGTCGCTTGACTGCGACGGTTGGATCGACAAGCTGATCCCCGTATGGCTCGACAACGGCGTAAACACCATGTTCCCGATCGAGGTCGGCACGTGGGATGCGTCGATTGAGCCGTGGCGCAATGAGTACGGCAAGAACATACGCGGCGTAGGCGGCATGAACAAGACCGTGTTCGCGCGCGACTATGCGGCGGTTGACGCGGAGGTCGAGCGTCTGCGCAAGCTGATTGATTTGGGCGGCTTCATACCCTGTCCCGACCATCGCATCCCGCCCGATGCGATCTGGGAGAATGTGCAGTACTACTGCGAACAAATGCATAAAATCTATGGATAAGCCTCGATACAGT
>CAYPOE010000265.1:0-3220 GCA_964412285.1 uncultured Eubacteriales bacterium
CAACGTCAGCACGGGATGGAGTCCGAGTGACTGCGACATGATCTTCGGCTCGATGACCTGGCGTATGACGACGACCAGTACGTATAATAGACACAGGTACAGACCCACCGTCCACTCGCCCAGGATGATCGAGATGATGCCCCACGGTATCAGGATCATACCCATGCCGAGGATCGGCAGCGCGTCGAACAGTGCGATCGCAATCGCGAGCAGCAGCGCGTAGCGGATGCGCAGGATCAGGAACGCGACAAACAATACGCAGAACATCACGCACATGATGATGCCGAGCCCGCGCACATAACGCCAAATCGCCGTGACCGCGTAGTCCTTGATCTGCTTGGATACGCGCACGACGCCGTCGGGCAAGTTCTTTTTGATAAACCGCGCGATGCGCTCGTAATCGGCCGTAATGAAGTAGCCCGACAGGATGAACGTCAGCACGAACAGCAACGCTTGCGGCATCTTGGTAGCCGCCGCGCCCGCGCGCGTCAGCGTCCACTGCGTGACGACAGGTACCATCGACGATATGCTGTCGCCCAGCTTGAGCAGCGCGTCGTCGATCACGTCGGTGATGCTGATGGGCAGCGTATTGTAGATGTCGGCGAAACGTTCCTGCATCATGTCAGCGCTATTCTGCATACTGTCGAGGTACTCGGGCAGATTCTGCACAAGGTTGTTGAACTCATAGACCAAGCGGTTGACCGCAAGGTATACCAATCCCACAACGATACAGAGTACCGCGAGCAGCGACACGAGTGCGGCGAACTTGATGGGCATTCGCGTATGATTGTGGATCAGCCGCGTCAACGGTCGCGACAGCAGCGCGAGCAGGAATCCGAGGATAAACGGCAACAACAATGACATCGCGCGCGGCAGCACGAAGATCAAGAGCGCAAATCCGAGCGCGATATAAAAAACGATGAGGATAAATCGTATATGTTTGCTATAATCCGTCATGAATCCTTCAGGATGGGTTGAGGAAGCGGCGTATCAGCAGATGTCCGTCCGCGAGTGTGTTGTCGGCGCGTACCGATGACTCGTCAAACGGCAACGCGGTATGCATCATGCATCGGCTGTCGTACAGAATATACGGTACAGGTTGCGCATCGTGGCAACCGCGCTCGACGAGCGTCGCATGGTCGGGGGCGATCAACATGCGGTACGGTATACCCGCGAGTTTCTGGTATAGGTAACCCACGATGTGTTCGTCGATGCGTTCAATCGAGTGGATCTTCTCTTGGAGCATGAATGCGTGCGAACACTCGTCGGGCGCTTCGACGTGGACAAACACAAAGTCGTGCGTATCGAGCAATTCGAGTGCGGCACGCGCCTTGGCGTTGTAGTTTGTATGATAGTCTCCTGTGGCGCCTTCTACATGGGGCGCGGACATCCCCGCGCACAGACCGATGCCTTTGATCAGGTCGACGGCTGACACGACGGCGCCTTTGACGCCGTACCGTTCGGTGAAGTCCTGCATCGACGGCTTGTGTCCCTCGGCCCAGAGCCATACGCTGTTGGCGGGTCTCTTGCCCGCGGCGATGCGCTGTTGATTGATCGGGTGACGTTCTAAGATCTCAGCGGCGCGCATCTGCAACGCAAGTAGCGCGTCGTCGCCGATCAGATGCGGCGCGATGCATTGCCCCTGTATGTCATGCGGCGGCGTCTCGCAGTACGGCGGCAGGTAGTCGTGTGCGACGAGCAGTGCTCGGAACGAGATCCCCGCGTGGAAGTCGTAGAGCTTGTCACACAGTTCGCGCTGCAATGCTTCTATTAATATTCTTGCCTCATCAGTACCAATTAATTCCGCCGAGTAGTCGATCATGGCGCGCGAACGATAATCGGACGGCGCATCGCTGAGCGTGACCAAGTTGGCACGGAACACCGTATCGTTGTCCGACAGCGGTATCCCCATGTTGACCGCTTCGAGCGGTGAGCGTCCCGAATAGGACTCGCGCGGGTCGTACCCCAAGATCATGAGGTTGGCCACGTCGCTGCCCGGCGAAAAGCCTTCGGGTATCGTATGTAATGCGCCGACGTACCCCTTGCGCGCCAGCGCGTCCATGTACGGTTTGCGCGCGACTTGCAGCGGCGTCTGACCGCCGAGCGCGTCTATGCCGTTATCGGCCGCACCATCGCATAAGACTATAATATACTTCATTCATATGCACCCTTCGCTGATTTATACCCTCTATCGTCGGTGATATGCACAATTATACGTGCTGTATTCGGCTATTATTTTGATACTATCTAATATCGATACGAATATGCAGATTGTAGTATCTTATACTGGCTGCTGTTTCTCTTCTCCACGACGCGCGTTCTTGACGTGCAATTCCTCACGGCTCTCGCGCACCTTGCGCAAGGATTCCTCGATCCCCTTCTCCACGTCAGACAGCACCTCATCGGCATACAGACGCGTACCCTCGCGTATCTCACGCGAGCGCTTCTGCACATTGTTCATGATCTCCGTTGCGCGCTCCTGCGCCTTTTTCGTAATCTCATGTTCATTGATCAACGATATAATCTTATCTTCGGCGCCCTTGACGATGTTGGCGGCCTCGCGCTGCGCGTCGGCGATGATGCGCTGCCGTTCCTCTTTGACCCACTTGGCCTGCTTGAGGTCGTCGGGCAACTTGAGCCGGATCTCCGAGATGATCTCGAGCAACTCATCCTTGTCGAGCATGGTCTTGCCCGCAATGGGGATGCGCGTACCCTTGTCGATGGCGTCCTCTAAGTTATCTATTAATTCCATTATATCCACAGTAACACCCCTGCGGCTCCACTCATACGGCATGGGTCGAGCCTTCAGTTATGGTCATCCGTTCCCAATCACAGCTGACAGACGACAGTCCCTATATAACATACGTATCGTTCGATGGATCGACTTTCTCTTCTGTTTTATCGTCGTTTTATCGTCCGAGCGAGCCGTTGATCTTGGCGCGTAAGATAGGCTCAACGACAGCCGGAACCATGCCGTCGAGATTGCCGCCGTGGCGCGCGATCTCCTTGACGACGGTCGAGTTCAGATACAGGTACTGTGCGTCCGTCGCCATGAACAATACCTCGAACTCATTGAACAACTTTTTATTGGTCAGCCCCATCTGAAATTCAAATTCAAAATCCGACAGTGCGCGGAGTCCGCGCAGCACGATGTGCGCGCCCACACTGCGCAGGTAGTCGACGAGCAGCCCGTCGAAGGAATCTACCTCGACGCTCGGCA
>CAYPOE010000266.1:0-3182 GCA_964412285.1 uncultured Eubacteriales bacterium
GGTCATCGGCGGTACGCTCATTGATAAACTCGGTTTGGAGACGTATGTCGAGCAGTACATCAAGCAATCTGGCCGTGTGGACGTCGAAGCGCCCGACCTCACGCGCAAAGATAGGATGATCTACGCCAAAGAGCAAATGCTATTTACGCTCAAAAAAGTATTCTTATATGTACTCATCGGCGTAGGGATCGGCGCGCTCATCCATAACTGGATACCGCAGCACTGGATCGAGATGGTACTCGGAGCAAACAATCCGTTTTCGGTATTGCTCGCAACCGTTGTCGGCGTTCCGATGTATGCCGATATCTTCGGCACCATCCCAATTGCCGAGGCCCTCTATGCGAAAGGCGTGGGCGTCGGTACCATCCTTTCGTTTATGATGGCTGTCACCGCGCTTTCGCTGCCCTCGATCATCATGCTGCGCAAAGCTGTACAACCGAAGTTGCTCGGCATCTTTGTCGGCATCGTCACGCTCGGCATACTCATCATTGGCTATGCTTTCAATGCGCTGCAATTCATATTTTAGCAATACACATCTTTTAGGAGGATGTAACTATGACACTGTTTGGTTTGGGTAAGAAAACAACCAAGACCGCCTGCGCCTGTGGCGGCAACTGCAGCACCAACGATGTGGAAAACGCGCGGTTTATCGTGCTGGGCGCTTGCTGCAAACGCGCGGCGGATACGTTCGAGAACGTCAAGACGGCCGTCCGCGAGATGGGCTTCGACGATGAAGTGTTGAACATCGCAGACAATGTAGAGATCGCGAAGTATGGCGTTATGCAAACGCCCGCACTCGTAATCAACACAAAGGTAGTATCTTACGGGAAACTACTCACAGTCGAGGCTGTAAAGAGGCTGATCGAGACGTATGCATAAACCCAAAGTAGCTTTTATCTGCGTTCACAACGCCTGTCGCAGCCAGATAGCCGAAGCCCTCGGTAGGCATCTTGCAAGCGATGTGTTCGAGAGTTATTCGGCCGGAACAGAAACCAAGCCACACATCAACCAAGACGCCGTGCGGCTCATGAAACAGCTCTACGGCATCGACATGGAAAAGACGCAGCATTCAAAATGCCTTGACGATATTCCACCCGTTGACATAATCATCACGATGGGATGCAACGTAGAATGCCCTCGTCTGCCTTGCAAGCATAGGGAGGATTGGGGACTTGAAGATCCGACAGGGAAAAACGATGTTGATTTTATCAGAACCATCGAAATGATAACGGATAAAATCAAAATCCTCATGAACGAGCTGCAAGAATCCTGATCATTCACTTCATCGGTCGGCCATGATGCCTGCCGCGAGAAATGTGTACCCCAGTGTAGGGCCATCCTATACTGGGGGTTTTTAGTGGGAACTATTTTAGAATACCCACGAGGGGTAAGGCGTATTGGCAAGTCATGTATCCCAAGATCACGCACACATACTGCCGTTCGTTCCTCAAACCGAACAAGCAATCATGGGGCGAACATCTATGGGCAAGGGGTTGGTTTGCAGTTTGCAGACGGCGGTCTCGAATTCATGAACAATGCATTTGAGATACACTGGGTTATCGAGAGAGATTGATGGACTGCACCACCATGGCGAAACTCCAAAGAAATGGAGTAGGGGCCTCCAGCTGATCAAATAGGGGAAAACAAATGTAGATTCAAACGAATGTTATCGTTGCTCAAGCGTATAAAATCATAACAAGCATCTTGATTCGCAAATGCCACTTTTGTGGGTTGTATAATTGCAAAATTCATATGCCGTTAATTTGGGTTAATTTCTGAAGAGATCCAATGGCATATGTATAATTTCACTGCAACTATCAATACTATGCATGTAACAGTAATTTTACCAAAGCTAACACGAGGGAGTGACACATATGAAAGCAACAGGTATCGTGCGGCGCATCGACGACCTTGGCCGCGTGGTCATACCTAAAGAGATACGCCGTACTATGCGTATTCGAGAAGGCGACCCGCTCGAAATATTCACAGACAAAGACGGCGAAGTCATATTCAAAAAGTACTCACCAATCGGCGAATTGGGCAATGTAGCGGTACAGTATGCGGATACGCTGGCCAAGACGAGCGGACATCCGATATGCATAACTGACAAAGATAACATAATCGCAGTATCGGGCATACCCAAGAAAGAGATGGCCGAGAAGCGGGTATCCGATGATATAGAACAGGTTATGAAGGAGAAACAGCAGTATACCTCAACGGGTTCGTCCAAACGCGTGTCCGTAGTCGATGGCACAGAGAAGTATACGGCGGCCATCGTGTGCCCCATCATCTCAGAGGGCGATTCTATCGGCACCGTCGTATTCCTGAACACAGACTCCAATACTACGGTAGGGGAGGTCGAACTCAAACTCGCGCAGTCGGCCGCTGTATTCCTTGGCAAACAGATGGAGGAATAGACGCCATCCGCGTTGCCCACAGAGCGCATCGGTACATAACCGATGCGTTCTTTTTGCGTTACTCCATGCGGAAATCTGTGTCGTTTACTATCTCGACGGTATATGATATAATGAACGAGACCCATGGGACGCATTGAAGATAAATAGATGGATTGCCATAAAATGACTTTTATGCATTTTATAGTGAAACTATAGTGAAATGAGGGCAAGGGAATATCTATGTATGTGTTCACGCCGGACTTGGAAATCGGTTACAAAATCATCGACGATCAGCACGCGCAACTCATCGACGCACTGAATAACCTGCTCGACGCGCGCCTGCGCCGCGCCGGGACCGATGAACTGTTGGCGACCGTCGACTTTCTTGCGTCGTATACCGAGCGCCATTTCTCCGATGAAGAGAGGATTCAGCTGTCGCAACAATATCCACAGTATAAGAAACACAAGCGGTATCACGAACGATTCAAGGCTAAGATAGCAGAGTTGGCAGCCGAGATACGCGCGCGCCCAAATGACGAGCGTACGTTCGAGAAGCTCGTAAAAGCGGTCGACGATTGGTTGTTCGCGCACATCAAACGTGAGGATAAGGCGTTCGCACGGTATGTCGCCAAACAGTACGGAGAGGTCTTTTAGTCGGTGTATAGCCGAGCATATCGGCTATATTTACATATTTGTTACAAAATACGCGATAACGTTTACAATGTATTCATCAAAGCGCCCACGCCATACGGTATACTATAGATACAAAGCAAATAAAGCAAGCCG
>CAYPOE010000267.1:0-3177 GCA_964412285.1 uncultured Eubacteriales bacterium
GTCGCGACGGAGCTGTCGACCGTCGACGTCAACATCCTCGACATCAGTCAGACCATCCTCGGCGGCATCTTCACCATGCTCATGCTCGTCGACGTCACCCAATGCACGGTGGGATTCCCCGCACTGGCAGAGCGTATGGATACGCTCGGCAAGTCGCTCGGCGTAGAGATCCAGATCCGGCACGAGGACATCTTCAACGCCATGCACGACATTGATTTCGCATAATCCCATACGATAAGGGATACGGTTACGAATGAATAACAATATTTTAGCAAGCAACAACTACAACATCTTGAAGCAGCGCCAATACCCAGGCCGCGCGATTGCGGTCGGACAGTCGCCCGACGGCAAGTCGCTGATGCAAGTCGACTTCGTCACGGGACGCAGCGTCGCGTCGCGACAGCGCGTACTTGTGATGGAGAGCGGCGTGCTGCGCACCAAACCGTCGGTCGGCGACATGGATGATCCACTGCGCATCTACACGGCGGCGCGCGACTACGAGGGTGCGCATATCCTGACCAACGGCGACCAGACCGATACCATTTATGATGGGTTGCAACACGGCGCGGGATCGGTGTACGGGCGGACGCTCGACGCACTCATGACGCGCACGTATGAGCCTGACTCCCTCTGTACGCCGCGCATCTCGTCGGTACTCACGCAGGATGGCTATCTGATGAGCGTCCTCAAATCGACCGACAAGGCCGACGGGGTGTCGCGCCAACACTTCTGCTACACGCCACTCAAGGGATTCGGTCACTACTTCTCGACCTACGATCGCAACGCCGAGAATCCGCCGTCGTGGCAGGGCGAGCCGCTGCTCGTCCCCATGTACAACACGATCGAGGAGACGCTCGACGCATTCTGGAGCATCCCGGCCGAAGACTTCAAAGTCGCGATGTACGTCGCGTTCCACACGGGTGACAAGCGCGTAACCCGCCTCATCAACACGCAATAACGCATCATGCCCAATACACCCAACGTACGCAACATCATCCAACGCGTACTGCTGATCACGAACGGCGATGCACGCTTCGGCGAACACCTGGTGCGATTGCACGCATTTGTCGCGGAACGCGGGATTACGCCGTATATCGCGACGCTGCATCCGTATGCGGGCGGCGCAGCCATTCTGCCTGCCGAAGCTGCATCGTGCGACTGCGCATTGGTGCTCGGCGGCGACGGTATGCTGCTGCATACCGCGCATACGTTGACCGAACGCGGGCTGCGCATCCCGATCCTTGGGATCAACCACGGGCGACTCGGGTTTCTGACCGCGCTCGACGGCGACGACTACGACGGGTTGGCCGCCATCGTCGACGGCGCGTACGCGCTCGACGAGCGGCAATGCGTGGCCGTGGCCGTGTACCGCGCCCATGAGGTGGTCTACAGCGGCATCGCGCTCAACGACGTCGTCGTACATCGCGGCGGCAGCGCACGACTGCTGTCGGTCGAGGTCAGCGTCGGCGGCAGCGCAGTCTATGACTACCGCGCCGACGGCGTGATCATCGCGACTCCGACCGGCAGCACGGCGTATTCGCTGTCGTGCGGCGGCCCCATCGTCGAACCGTCGATGCCCGCCGCCGTCATCACACCGGTCTGCCCGCACGCACTTGGCGTGCGGTCGCTCGTCGTGAGCCTCGACACCGTGGTGTCGGTGCGGTTGACCCACGGCATGGAACCGCGCCTCACCGCCGACGGCATCCGCGTCTATGCGCTCGAGGTCGGCGACACGGTACATGTGACGCGCGGCCCGCGCGTGGCATTCATGCGTCCGACGCACTACTCGTTCTACAAGCGCGTCGCGCAGAAGTTTATACAGACATGAGCGAGCCTACATCCAACCAACGCATCAATGGCGAGAGAATCTGGGAACTCGACGCATTTCGCGGCGTCGCGATCCTGCTCATGATGTTCTATCACCTGATGTTCGACCTCGTGTACTACTACGGCGTGGGGTTTCGGCCGTTTTGGGCACAGTGGTCGGCGTACATGTTCATGCTGCTCTGCGGAGCCATGTGCTGCCTGTCGCGCAGTAACCTCAAACGCGCGGGACTCATCCTCGGCATGAGCCTCGTCGTCACGGTCGTCACCTATGTCATGGACAGCCAGACCTACGTGCGGTTCGGAATCCTCCAGTTCCTCGGCGTATCCGTGCTGCTGTATGAGTTGGTTTTGCGCCGATGTAACAATTGGGTACTCGGCGGCATCGCGGTACTGAGTCTGTTTCGCGTGCCCTTTCTGATGGATACGACGCGATGGTACTTGATTCCGTTGGGTGTGATCGGCCGCGACTTCTACTCGCTCGACTACTACCCGCTGCTGCCGTACTTCAGCGTATTTACGTTCGGCGTACTGCTGTTTCGCCTACTCTACCGCGAACGGCGTACGCGGCTGCCGTATCCGACGCTGCGGCGCGTGCTGTCGCCGCTGTGCGTGCTTGGACGGTATTCACTGCCCATCTACCTGATCCATCAGCCTGTGATCTTTGGGCTGCTGTATCTGATATTTAAGATCCTATGAGAAGATTACTCTTGCTATTTTGCGTTCTATGCGCACTGACCGCGTGCGACGGAGCGAACTACGAGTCCGCGCCTATGGCCGTGAGCAACAGTGCCACGTCTGACACGATGTACAAATCCGACGTCGCATATGAGGAAGCGGCGGAATCGTACGACGCATCCGCAGAGTACGAGTCTGGCGAAGCTGCATCGCAACTGGCGGCCATCGAAGAAAATCCCGATCCGTACGCGAAGATGACCTACAATGTCAAAGCGACGATCGAGACCGAGACCTACGACGACACAGTCGTGGCCGCGCGGAATCTCGCGGTCAAGCACAACGGCTACATTGAGAGTAGCAGCACGCAGGGTACGGGGCGGTTCTCATCAGGATACCGTTCGGCGCAGTTCACGTTCCGCATACCCGCGAACAGGCTCTCCGCTGTCATGGAGGACATCGACGCACTCGGCAACCTGTTGTCGTCCAACATGCAAGCCCAGAACGTGTCGATGCAGTACTACGACACGACAGAGCGCATCAAGTCGATTGAATCGCAGCTCGAACGCATGTACGCGCTGCTCGACAAGGCCGAGACGTTGACCGACGTCGTCACGCTCGAGCACACGATCAGCACGCTGATCTACGAGATGGAGTCGATGAAATCTATGATCCGCA
>CAYPOE010000268.1:0-3154 GCA_964412285.1 uncultured Eubacteriales bacterium
CCCTCTTTGCGCGCCTTGACGATGCGAGACTTACGCAGTTCGTTGAGTTGGTGGCTCGTTGCGGACAAGCTGAGTCCGCACACCGCGCAGAGGTCGCCCACGACGTGTTCACCCTCCTCGAGGTACATGAGTATGCGCAGACGCGGTATGCTGCCGAACAGCTTGTATACCTCGGCCAAACGCGTGATAACCTCGTCGTCGATCTCCGCTTTGTGGATGTGTTGTACTGTCATGATTCCCTTCTCGAATACTTGAGTAATTGTTCAACTACTCATATTATACATAAAATATTTGTATTTGTCAACGGGTTGTGTTATAATTAATTTTAATAAAAATACATTCACCTTGAAGCAGATAACATGCGAAAGTTTGACACGAAAAGTTTGATCCCAACGGAAAAGAACAGCGCATTACGATCGGATCTGCAGATGTAACCAAAGAGATCACGTTAACCAATATCAATCCGCCAATCGCTTATACTTACTATATCATTCCGGGAGGCACCTATGGACGTACGTTTCATCATGAGTCAAGCTACCGAGGCTCAAAAGCGCAAGGCCATGACATTACCCGACGCGCGTGCGTTACGCGATTATGTCAACGCACAGGGTGCGTATATCTCAATGGACGTAGCGGAACAGTTATTTAAGGAAGTGCAGAGGCTCAAGGTACAGATGCAGGCGCAGACCGCTCCGCAACCCAAACCGCAGCCCGCTCCCGAATCCGCTCCCGCCAAGTCCGCCGACGTATGCACGTGTCCCAAGTGCAAGGGCGACAAGATCCGCATGTATCCGACGCGGCGCAAGTACTGCGAGGCCTGCGGCTACGACTGGTATTGACACGGTTGTCTATTGACAACCAGAACGCAATGGTCGGGCGGTAGGCAGAGAGCAAGCAGAGAATTGAAAAAGTGGGGTGTAAAAATGAGAACATTCGTATATACAGTATAAACAGCACTGCATATATGGCTATGCAGTGCCTTGCATTATTTTTGCCAAATCTATAAAGGTACTGTATACATGTCTCAAATATTGCTTCAAGCAAACAACATCATCAAGACGTACGGCGAACGTACACTCCTAGATATTCCGTTACTACAGATCTACACCGGCGACCGCATCGGTATCGTCGGCGCCAACGGCAGCGGCAAGTCGACGCTCATGCGCATCCTCTACGGTGAACTACAGGCCGACAGCGGCAGCATCACGCGCTACGCCGACATCGGCTACATCGCGCAAACGGGCGATGTAGATGCAGACGGCGAGCGCACCGTCATCGATGACGGTGCGCTATACCGCTACGGCGTCGCCGACATCGGCGACAAACGCAGCGGCGGCGAAGGTACGCGCCTGCGCATCGCGTACGGCGTCAGCGGCGGTGCAGATCTACTCTTTGCCGATGAGCCGACCTGCAATCTCGATGCGGCGGGCATCCACATGCTGAGCCGCGAACTGTATCGTTTTGATACGATGCTGCTGATTAGCCACGACCGTTCGCTGCTCAACGCACACTGCCACATCATCTGGGAGGTCGCAGGCGGCACAGTCAAAGTCTACGCGGGCGGTTACGACGAGTACTACGAGGCGCGCGCACTCGCCGTACAGCAGCAGTGGGATGCGTACGAGCAATACGACGCCGAGCGTACGCGACTCACGAGATCGCTGCGTGAACGCGAGGGTAAGGCCAAGTCGATCAAAAAGGCGCCGTCGCGCATGGGCAACAGCGAGGCACGGTTGCACAAACGGTCGGCGACTGAGAAGGCCGAGAAAGTCCACGGCGCGGCTAAGGCGATCGAAACGCGCATCAGCAAGCTCGAAAAGGTCGAGAAACCGCGCGAACCCGACAAGGTTGCGCTCGACTTCTCTCTGACCCATCCACCCGCGAACAAGATCGTGATGTCTGTCAGCGACTTGTGCTTCGCCTATGGCGAGCGCGTCATACTCAACCATATATCGCTCGATATACCCAATGGCGTCAAGACGGCGGTCACAGGCCACAACGGCTGCGGCAAGACGACGCTGCTCAATCAGCTCGCGTACAGCGACGCCGTCTATCGCGTACCCAAGGCCAACATCGGCTACTTCAGGCAGGACTTTTCGCATATTGATCCCGCTCGTACCGTGCTCGAAAACTGTACGCGCATCAGCGTGCAGAGTGAGACGACAGTGCGTACGATTCTGGCGCGGCTATTGATCCGCCGCGACGACGTACACAAGCGGGCGGGCCTGCTGTCCGGCGGCGAGATGATCAAGCTCTCGTTCGCAATGTTGTTCGTCGCGCCGCACAACGTGCTGCTACTGGACGAGCCGACGAATTACCTCGATATACCCGCGATCGAGGCGTTGCAAGACATACTGTCGCAGTTTGAGGGCACCGTCGTCATGGTGTCACACGACAGCGTATTTGTCGAGCGCGTCGCCGATAGCGTGTTGGAACTCAACAACGGCGTATTCACCAAAATCAGATGAAATTGCAATTGATCACGATGGCGCACCCGTGTACGGCGTGCGTCATCCTATGTAACCTTTCGGCCGACGTCATGCACCGGCTGCAAAAGCAATATCCGCAGGTCGAATGCGAGTTTGTCACGCTGCATCATCCGCGTGAGATGGCGCAGGTCGAGGGACTCGAAGTTGAGAAACTGCCCGCGCTGCTCATCGATGGCGAACAGGTCACGGCGGGTTCGTTACCCGACCGACGTGCAATCGCCAAGATGATTGAAACCCAAGCAGTGGGCGACTCTGCATTGTGAACGCTCTATTCCGATGCGTTGTATAGATACATCCCCGTGGTTGACACGGGGCAATACATATACTTGCCATTGCGCGCAATATCCGTTATAATAGAAGTACACAGAAATATAGGTTACATTATCTGTACGAACAGAACATAAAGATGCTACGCATATTACATCAAGGATAAAGTCATGGCGATATTTCAGGATATAGGGATAGATTTGGGTACGGCCAATACATTGGTCTATGTAAACGGCAAGGGCATTGTGCTGCGAGAACCGTCGGTCGTCGCGTACGATAGCGACAAACAGCGCGTATTGGCCGTAGGCAATGAGGCCAAGCGTATGATCGGACGCACACCGGGGAATATTTCGGCCATCTCTCCGTTGCAGGACGGCGTCATCGCCGATTTTACGATT
>CAYPOE010000269.1:0-3134 GCA_964412285.1 uncultured Eubacteriales bacterium
CGCGATGATGCCCTCGGCCTTATCGGCGGGAGCATACGCGTAGCAGCAACCGCCGCCGCCGCTGCCGTTGACCTTGCCGCCATACGCGCCATGCTTGATCGCAGTGTCGAGGATGGCGTCGATCTTATTCGTCGAGATGCCGAGGCCGTCGCGCAGATTCGCGTGATGCGCAGAGATGAGCTGTCCGAACCGCACGGCATCAAAGCTGTCGCCGAACAGCATGGCTTTGGCCTCGCAGAGCAGCTTGTAGTTGCTGATGTTGGCCGATAGCTTGCGGCGGTGAAACGTATCGAGTTCGTCGAGATAACGCAGGTTGGTATCGTTGGCGAAATCCTTGACGGATGTAATGCCGAACGGTTCAAGCATGGCGAGCGCCGATAGCGTCGGGAACTTGGATTCGGCGAGGATGCGCGTCGTGTCCTTTTGGTCGAGTGAGTCGGCAATGACGAACACGCCGTCGATCTGCTTCGGGATCGGCCCGACGACCGTGTTGTCAGCGTCGGCGAAGTCGAGGTGCAACAGTCCGCGCAACGCCGACGCGTAGTGATCCATCATGCCGCCGGGTTCACCGAACTCTGTGACCTCGGCGTCGAACGCGAGGCGTGCAATGCGGCGCGGATCGTCGAGGTCGGCGTGACCGATTCCTGCGAGGATCGCTTTGATCAGCGATACGATCATGGTCGACGACGAACACATGCCCTTGCCGATCGGGATGTCACTGTCGAGTTTGATCCCCAGCGGCTTGAGCTTGTAGCCATTCTTGAGTAGGATGTTGACGCTACTGCGCAGGTAGTCGCGCTTATTCTCGTACTCGATGGGCTGCGCGTAGTCGATCGTGAGCTGCTTGTACTTGCCTTCGGCGTTGGTGTCGAGCAGGCGGTTGACCGAGCTGTCACGGATCGTGATGTCGATATTCGTGCCTGTGCCGTTCTCAATTTGTGCCGTGAAATGCAGATCAATGGCGGCCACGATGACCTCAAGTCCGAGGTAATCCTGATGCTCGCCGAATAAGCAGATGCGTGAAGGAGCGTTGATTGTCATAGTGATGTCAATACGGCGGTTACCCGCCATACCCTCAACAGTAACAGTAGTCGAATAGAGTGATAGAATTATAGCATAGCGATGTCGCCCGGAATATCAAGGTCTGGGAGCCACAGCGCACCCACGCGCACGCCGTCGGGCGCACAGCGCCGCTTGAACGTGTTGGCGTAGAACCGCCGCACGAACGTATCGACGCACTTGTCGATGTAGCCGTCGGCGTACACGCCGTGGAACGCCTGTCGCGCGAGGAACGCCGTCTTTTCGCGTGAGAAGCGGTTGCGCAGCATGTGGTACAGGATGAAGTCGAGCAGCCTGTACTCGCCGAGGATCTCCTCGGTGCGCTGCGTCATAGCGCCGCTGTCGTCGGGCGGCAGTAGTTCGGGCGAGATCGGCGTATCTGCGACGTCGCAGAGCGCGTCATGTGCCGCGACGTATTCGGGCAGCTTGGCGAGGTAGCGGATCATCGGCGCGAGTACCGTCTTGGGGATGCCGCAGTTGACCGCGTACATCGACAGATGATCGCCACCGTACGTCGCGAACCCGAGTGCGATTTCACTCATGTCGCATGTGCCGACCATGAGGCCGCCTTGGTACGATGCAATGTCGAGTGCGATCTGCGTACGTTCGCGCGCCTGTGCGTTCTCAAACGCGACGTCGTGCGACCCGCTGTGCGAGATGTCCTCGAGGTGGCGCGTGACTGCGTCGCTGATGCCGATCTCACGGAGTTCTATGCCGAGCGCCTGACACATCATATGCGTGTTGCCGTACGTACGCCGTCCCGTGCCGAAGCACGGCATGGTCAGCGCAATCAGGTCGGTGCGCGGACGATTGCAGAGTTGCAGCGCACGGAGCGTGATCAGCAACGCCGCCGTGGAGTCGAGTCCGCCCGACAGCGCGAGTACGGGTTTGGCGTTACCCGCGTGGGTCAGACGCTTGGCGAGTCCTGCCGCGGCCGTCTCGTATATCAGCGTGAATCGCCGCGCTTGCTCGGCGGGATCGTCGGGTACGAACGGATACTGTGCGGGCTTGCGGCGCAATGCGTCGACAGCGCGTGGCGCGTCGGGAATCGTGACGGTCATGTGGCGGCTGTCGCCGTACGTCGTGTTGCCGATGCGTATTGCGCAAGGGTAGTCGCCGCGTCCGTAGTCTGCGCGGCGACTCCGGCACAGTTCGAGGTCGACCTCGGTCGCGATGAGCCGGTTCGACAGCGACATCGCCGTCGTATCCACGATGACCTCGCCCGCTTCGGCGATACAGATGTGCCCGTCATACACGCACTCGGTCGTCGAATCGGCCGCGCCTGCGCCGACGCGTACGACTGCGCAACCGCTGTAACTCTTAGCCTTGACCATCGTCGTGTTGTACGTCTGCTGCCCGATCAGGTGCGGCGACGCGGTCGGATTGAGTACGAGCGGCGCGTTGCCGTCATACTGCGCGATGTCGCCGACGTGTACGGCAAAGCGGCAGTCGTCCCACACCGCGAACTGTGTACCCCACAGCGTGTACTCCTTGCCAAACATGCACATCTGGATCGGCATGTCATGCAGTGGTTCGCACGCTATACCGACCACTTCGCCCTTGTAGATCAACAGCGCGGCACTCCGCAACCTGCCGCCGTGTGGCAGCACGGTGCCGACGACGGCGACGCAGTCGCATTCGGCGGTGTCGCGGAGCAATTCGCGCGTCGCGGCTTCGATGTTGCGCTGCACGTCGGACAGCAGCAGCGCGTCGCGCGCATGTCCGACCAGTGCAAGCTCGGGCAGTACGACGATCGACGCATGTTCGTGTTCATGTGCGAAGCGAATCAGTCGCGCGATTTCGTTGGCGTTGTAGAGTGGGTGGCCGACGCGGATCGAGGGTACGGCGGCGGCGATGCGGAGGATCGAATGATTCATCATATCAAATTCTCATCAAAAATATCAGAATATCAGATGTCTAACACGTGGATGACAGCATCCAACAGTTGTGTGCTGTCGCGGGCATCTATGATGTGGCACGGTATGGGCAAACGCCCGAGAATCGACTGCTCGAGCAACTGCCGCCGCGTGACGTTGGCGATCCGCTTGGACGAGATTGCCGGAACCACGCCGTCC
>CAYPOE010000270.1:0-3109 GCA_964412285.1 uncultured Eubacteriales bacterium
CCTGCTCGGAGCTGCTTTCTCTGAGGATCATCTCGTTCATGCCGAGCATTGCGTTCATGGGCGTACGGATTTCATGGCTCATGTTGGCAAGGAAGTTGCTCTTGGCATGGCTCAATCGCAGCGCTTCCTCGCGGGCCGACTCGAGTTCCTTCTGTTGCCGATTGTATAGTCTGAAGTGTAAAAACATGGTAATACCCAACGCCACGCTGACGCTCACAAAACCGATGATAACGTCCGCCATCACGTTCCATGATTGCGTATATAAAACAGCCTCATACATAACGTATGGGGCTGTTTTGCTTGCAATTTATTTTATGACATCATATTTTACACAAAAATTGTTATTGATTTTTGACTATATATATGTTATACTAAGCAAGTGATATTGCTCCAAAAGATAGGATGCGCATCGTGTGCAAACAGGGTACTCGTCCTGCATTTTATAAGATCATATATATCATGTCATATATATTATATTATTATTATGAAGGGATGAGAGTATGGGGAAGTATACTGTTAATCGGATATTGTCTTCTTTGGTTACTATTTTTTTAGTCATAACACTGACCTTCTTTCTCATGCAGTTAGTACCCGGAGGCCCGTTCCAAAGCGAGAAGCCTCGTCCCGAGGTCGAAGCAAAAATGAAGGAGAAGTACGGGTTGGATCAGCCACTCATCGTGCAGTATCAGCGCTATATGAGCAATCTCCTGCGGTTTGACTTGGGCGTATCGTACAAGATGCGTCTGGGAGAGGACGTAGTGAAATTGGTTGCCGCGCGTCTGCCTACATCGTTTAAGCTCGGTATGTTGGCGTTTTGCATCGCCGTGCTGATCGGCATACCACTCGGTCTATTCACGGCATTGAAGAGTGGTTCGTGGATGGACAGACTCATCGTATCGTTATGCTCGTTTGGTATCAGCGTACCCAACTTTATATTGGCTACGATATTGATGCTGGCGATAGGCGTTCAACTCAAATGGTTGCCATTTATCGGTCTCAAGACGTGGCAGAGTTACATAATGCCCGTGACGTGTATGGGCATATATCCCATGGCGTTTATCGTTCGACTCATGCGCTCCAACATGCTCGACGTCATCAGTCAGGACTATATGAAGACGGCGCGCGCCAAGGGTCTGCCTGAATACGTGATTCTATTCAAGCACGGTATGCGCAACGCTATGCTGCCCGTCATCACCTACCTCGGCGCGTTGTTCGCCGGCATCATCACAGGTTCGTTCGTCATCGAAAAGATCTTCTCAATCGCCGGTTTGGGCAAGTACTTTGTCGAATCCATTTCGGGGCGCGACTATCCGCTCATCATGGGTACGACGATCTTCTACGGCATCATGATCATCACGGCCAACCTCGTGGTTGATTTGCTATACGGCGTGATCGATCCGAGGGTCAAACACATATGATGAATGTTTTCCCTTTCTCTTCGCTATCAATAATTTCATGGAGGAGGCACGGTGTTAGATGAATGATATGAAAGATCAACTCGTCATGCAGGCAGACGACTTCGAGCTAGTAACTGAATCCGAACGGCGTCAGTTGGACAAAATGCGTGAGAGTACGACGTTCTGGAAAGACGCGTGGCGTATTCTCAAACGCAACAAGGTAGCCATGACCGCCCTCGTCGTTTTGATCATCATCACGCTATGCGCGATCATTATACCCATGGTTTCCCCGTTCGCCTATGACCAGCAGTTGCGCAATGAAACGCGCCAAGCTCCGTCGCTGCGCCATCCGATGGGTACCGATATGCACGGGCGCGACGTGCTCGTTCGCTTGATGATGGGTACGCGTATATCCCTGCTCGTCGGTTTGGTTTCTACATTTATTGTGCTGATCATCGGCGCGACGTACGGCGGCATCGCGGCCTACGCCGGCGGTTGGGTCGACATCATCATGATGCGTATTGTCGATCTGCTCATGGCCGTACCGTCGCTTCTGATCATCATCATCATCTCGATCGCAATCCGCCCGTATATAACCGATATGTTGGGCAAGGGCGGCGCGTTTGCCGTGTTGGCCAGCGTAGGTTCGGGTCTGCTGTCGATATTCGCCGTATTCGGTCTGCTGTATTGGGCAGGCATGGCGCGGTCGGTACGCGGCGCGCTGATGTCGGTCAATAACCAAGAATTCGTTTTGGCCGCGCGCTCGATGGGCGCGAGTGGGCGTCGGATCATCTTCAAGCACATGGTACCCAACGGCATCGGTACGATCCTGATCGCGGCGACCTTCCAAGTACCCGGCGCGATATTCACCGAGAGCTTCCTGAGTTTCATCGGACTCGGCGTATCGGCGCCCATGGCGTCGCTCGGCTCGATGGCCACCGATGCGCTCAATGGCATACAGAGTTACCCATATTTGCTGATCTTCCCCGCCGGTATGATCAGTCTGATCATTCTTTCGTTTAACCTTTTGGGCGACGGTCTACGCGACGCCTTAGATCCGCGTATGCGCAGATAGGAGGCTTCAGGCTTCATGGAAAAATTACTACAGGTATCGGATCTGCACGTATCCTTTTTCACCAATGCCGGACAAGTCAAAGCGGTCAATGGCGTGTCGTTTGACCTCATGCCTGGAGAAGTGTTGGGTATAGTCGGCGAGTCAGGCTCGGGGAAGAGCGTCACGGTCAACTCCATCATGCGTCTGCTCGCGCCTACGGCTCGAATTGTAGGCGGCAATATCAACTTCAATGGGCGCGATGTCATGACATTGAACGACACTGAACTCCGGCGTTTCCGCGGCGCGGAGGTGTCCATGATCTTCCAGGATCCAATGACGTCGTTAAACCCCGTGTATACGATCGGCGAGCAGATCACTGAGACGCTCAAGTATCACACCGGCATGAATAAAGTGCAGCGCCGCCAACGTGCGATTGAGTTGCTCGACATGGTAGGCATACCCAACCCCGAGTACAGACTCAAGCAATACCCGCACGAGTTCTCGGGCGGCATGAGGCAGCGTGCCATGATCGCCATCGCCCTCTCGTGCAACCCCAAGCTGCTCATCGCCGACGAGCCGACGACCGCGCTCGACGTGACGATACAGGCGCAGATCCTCGAACTCATGAAAGATTTGCGAAAGAAGATCAATCAGGCTA
>CAYPOE010000271.1:0-3085 GCA_964412285.1 uncultured Eubacteriales bacterium
CATTGCGCATTATGCGTATGCACCCGCCACAGGCGAGGCAGAGATTTCGATCTCGATGATGAGCGATCCGCCGTGCGCGGTGATCGCTATATCAGACAGCGGTATGCCATACAATCCGCTCGCAAAACCCGATCCCGATGTTACGTTAGGGATTGACGAACGCCCGATCGGCGGGTTGGGGATCTATATGGTCAAAAGCATGATGGACGACGTATCGTACGCATACCAAGACGGACGCAACATCGTCACGTTGATCAAGCGTATAGAGACGCAATCCGCCGCGTTTCCGACGCATTGAGTGGATCGGCGGCAGAACGCGTATACCCATTTTCGTTTCCGACCGAACGAGGCTATGTTCAGAATCTGCCCATTGTCAAAGAAACCAAAGAAAGAAACCAAAGTGGGTTTCGCTTCTTCCGCAATGCGACAGACTACATACAACCGCGCGCCGCGGTCTCGGCGATATTCAATATTCAGGAACAAGGTAGGCAGCCGTACTTTACGTTGCCGCGTATCTGTGATATAATTTAGGTGTGACCCAAGTAAAAGGGGGGATACGCATTGGTCAGCGGATTGGACATCTGTCGGCTGCGCCACGGGCTGCTCACGCGCAAGGGACAACGTGTGCGGCTCACAACCAACAAGGGTAAGAAAGCGGTCAAGGTATATGAAGGTACGATTGCCGATATATACGAGGCTGTATTCACCGTCACAGTTCCATCTGTCAAGCAGACCGAAATGGAACGGCGGCTGTCGTTCTCGTATACCGACGTGATCACACATACAATCGAGTTGGCTTTCTATGAACCGCACGAATCATGATGAATATAAACAACCATATGTATACAGATGTGCATTACGACGGCGTGATCTTCGACTTCGACGGCACGCTCGTCGACTCGTCGCGCGTATGGGCCGATGTATTGGAACAGTTTCTGACCCGGCGGCGACTGTCGCTCGACTTCGACCGCGATCTGTCGACCATGACGCTGCTACAGTCGGCGCAAGTCGTACGTGACCACTACGCGTTAAACGACGACATACGAGACATCATTGCCGAATGGCACGACCTCGCCTACGACAACTACGCGACACACTTGAAGTTGCTGCCCGGCTGCTACGACTACCTGAGCCGCGCGTACGAGGCGGGCAAGCGCATCACACTCGCGACGCTCTGCTACAAGCAGCACGCCACGGACGCGTTGCGCAACAACGGCGTACTGCACATGTTCGACGCGGTCATCACCGACGAGGACGTCGAGCGCGGCAACAAACGCTACCCCGACATCTACCTCTATGCGTCGCTGATCATGGGACTGCCTCCTGCGCAGTGTCACGTATTCGAGGATTTGCCCTTGGCACTCAACGGCGTGATGGCGGCAGGTATGACGGCGACGCTGATCGGGCAGGGTCAGCCCGAGGACTACAACCCTGCCCCGCTGCGTGTGATACCGAACTTCACTGCGTTACACGACGTATTCTAAATGATGCGTCATCTGGATCATCCGTTCATGTCGAAAAATACAAATGGGGGTAGATGAGGCCAATCAATATCCGG
This sequence comes from uncultured Eubacteriales bacterium, assembly GCA_964412285.1. Lineage (GTDB taxonomy): Bacteria > Bacillota > Clostridia > Monoglobales > CAYZNM01 > CAYZNM01. Next base: position 1,559 of record CAYPOE010000271.1, read on the forward strand.
CAGAATCTCGTTTCTGACGTCCGGCGTACCCACTTGAGAGATCAAGGTGTATACGCGTTCAACGTTCTCGTCGTTCAACGGCAGCATATAATCGATGAACTTCCTCGTCAGCACTAACTCGAAAATGTCCCGCTCATCAAGAGGCGGCGTCTTGGTCATGTGCGAATAGAATACGCGGTCGACATAGCACTTTGTGACATCTGGCGCATATCCTACGCGCGATGTCTTCATGAACGTCAACAACATTTCCATTGAACCACAGTAGTTTGTTCTGATGTGGTGTTTCTGTATGTGCGAGAACCAGTCGAAATGTTGTACGGCCAACTTATAGATATTTGTTACGCTGCGGAATAAATCTCTATAGGCATCGTTGTTCAAGCTGCTGTAAATCTCAGACTCGTTGAAGCTCACATTGCCCTCCTGTGCCATAGGACACTGTGCGTCAAACGTCTACCCACGCACGTTCTTCGATGGACTTGTCGACGGCTTCGAGTACGCGTTGGCACTTGACGCCATCCTTGAAGTTGGGGATCGTGGGCTTGCCCGCGACAATCGCTTTCGTGAACTCGTACATCTCGTGGACGAACGTGTTCTCATATCCGATGACGTGACCCGCCGGCCACCAGTGCTCAATGTACGGGTGCATACCCTCGGTCGCCTGAATCAGACGATAGCCTTGCAGACCCGCTTCGTCCTCGACACTATAGTAATGCAGCTCGTTCATGCGCTCAAATATGAACTTGACACTGCCTTTGCTGCCGTTGATCTCGAAGAACATATCGTTCTTGTGGCTCGTCGCAAAGCGCGTGTTCTCGAACACGCCCATCGCACCGTTGGCGAATTCGCAGACGAACATCGTCGCGTCGTCAACCGTAACGTCGGCGAGTGGCGCATCGGCACTCGCAGTACCCGACAGACCTTCCATACGCTCGACAATCGGGCGCTTCTTGACGAACGTCTTGCTCATACCCGTAACCGTCGAGATGTCGCCGACGAGATACAGCGCGAGGTCGATGACGTGTGCGCCAAGGTCGCCGTGCGAACCACTGCCCGCTACGGACTTATCGAGTCGCCACACGTGCGGGAACGACGGGTCGATGATCCAGTCCTGCAAGTAGCTGCCGCGGAAATGAAAGATCTGCCCGAGCTTGCCACTCTCGATCAACTGCTTCGCCATGATCACGGCCGGGCAGAATCGATAGTTGAAGCCGATCTGGTGTACGACGTTATACTTCTCGACTGCGGCGAGCATTTCCTCGGCGTCGGTCGATGTAATCGCGAGCGGTTTCTCGCAGAATACAGCCTTGCCGTTTTGGGCTGCGGCGATGGCGATGTCTTTGTGGAAGTTGGACGGCGTCGTGATGTCGACGGCGTCGATCTCGGGATCGGATACCATTTTCTCCCACGACGTCTCGTAGCCCTCGAACCCGAAACGCTTGGTATTGGCCGCAAGCCACTCCTCGTCGCGACCGCAGATGGTCTTGAGGTTGACCTGTGCGGGCAATTCAAAGAACATGGGCAGCCGCG
>CAYPOE010000272.1:0-3034 GCA_964412285.1 uncultured Eubacteriales bacterium
GCGTCGAGCTGTAGCGCTCGCCCGAATCGGGCAGCACGACGGCGATGCGCTTGCACAACGCGGGTACGTTGGGCTGATACAGATAGAGCAGTTGCGGATGCAACGGCGACAGCACGTCTGCCAATCCACAGATGTATCGCGCCAATTCGTCGTCGGATACCTGCGGATACAGTCGCTGTACATCGTGGATCTGGTGTTGGAGCAACGTCGCGTCAAAGACGTCGAAGACGCGCCTGTGGGCGGCGCATGTTGCGTAACGTTGTACACGCGTGGTGAATATATCGCAGAACGTTGCGTAGTCTACGATCGGTTCCTGCGTGTAACAGACTTCTCGGCCTGTGAGATACGCCCGAAATGCCGCATCGCAGCACGGCGGCAACGTATGCCGATAGGGTACGAGCGCGTAGTTCCGCTCGACGATGGCGTGATCCGCGAACCACGCGGCGTACTGCGCATACGTGCGTACCACGTCTGCGTATGTGTCCGACGGCAGGTGCGCGTGGCCGAATAAGTCGATGGGGTTGGGCTGTCCCTCGGGATACAGGGTACTCGCGACGCCGCCATCGGCGAGGTAGTCGTGCAGCCGTGCGGACGTCGTACTCTTGCCGCTGCCCGGTATGCCTTCGATGAATAGTATACGTAGCATATATCACGGATATAAGCGAAATGATACAAAAACGGCCTTTGCGAGTCCGCAAAGGCCGCCATACGCGAACCAGTTGGCAATAAGCCGTTCACATATTGGTATACAAGGGTTGCGGTGAGCAGCCCCCTGATATTGCTTAGAGGCTACTCACCTCATACATTTGTCCTAAAATCATAACCATCCCCTTTCTTTGATAGATTGGGTACTCCGTAGTAGCTACTACGATATTTATCATATCACAAGACGAGGGATTTGTCAAGCATACTACGCGCTTTTATTTTTCACTTATTTGTGCCAGTTCCAATTCCAGTCTTTCCACGAGATCGTCGTGTCGTTGAGCAACGCCGTCATCGCCGCATACAGGTTGATGTAGTATGAGCTGCCGTTACCAGCCTCGGCATTGTTATTCGCGGCGTACAGCGCGTTGTTGAAGTTCAGGTATAGCGTGTAGTACGACGCGCCCGTCTTATTGTAACCGTAGTGGTCGAGGTAGCTCTTGAGCGTATTGCCCTGCGCGATCAGGCCCTTGAGCGTCGAGGACAGGCCGAAGTTGTTGCTGTAGCCCCAGTATGAATCGTCGGTGTAGACCGTGATGGTGTACGTCGCGGACGACGACTTATCGTTGCGGTCGGCTACGACGACTGTGACCTTGGCGCTGTGCGTATAGGTCTGCGAACCGCGCGTCACAGGGGTATCGAGCTGCGTCCACGACGGGTTGAGCGTCATGGAGTTGTCGTTGCGCGCGTTGATGCCATTGATGGTCATCGTGACGTCGGACGCGTTGGCCGCCGTCGCCACGACAGTCAGCGGGAAGCCGTTGTATCCGGCCGAATACCACGGATACGACGAATAATCGTACGGGAAGTACAGGAAATCACCATACCCCAGCACATACATGTTGTATGTACCGCCGGAACCCTCGCTGAGCGCGTTGGATCCATTGATCATCAGCGACTGGAGCGCGTACTTGCCGCTGCCAGCGCCGCCGCCCGACGATTGCGTACTCTCGGTCGTCGTAGTCTTGGTACCATCGGGGTGGGTCGTAGTGGTGGTAGTCGTGGTCGTGACCGTCGTCGTAGTCGATTGCCCGGAAGCCGGGGTTGCCGGTGCGGGGGTCGGGGTTGCGGTAGGGGCCGGAGTCGACGTTGCGGCGGGGGTGGGCGTGGGGATGGGTATCTCTTCGCCGCGCGCCGACGCGTAACCGCCAGCCGCTTCGTAGGTCTTGCCGTCCGAAAGGTCGATCATGTTGCCGACATTGCCCGATACGTTGACCTTGGAACCCTTGGCATTTTTGCCCAATACAACGGTGTTGACGTCGCCGTTGATCTCGACAATACCGCTCGCACCCGCCACGTCGAGTTTGTCCACGTTGCGCGCAATGGCAAGTACAGCGTTGTCGCATTGCACCGATACGTTGGGAATGGCGTTGTAAGCGGCGATGCTCGACGTACCCATGACGATGGTGAGTTCGGGTATGATGGTGTTGCTATCACTCGTGAGCTTGACGCCATCGGGCTTGCGCGTGTTGACGATGATGGAACCATCGACTGTTACGCCCGACAAACTGACGTTGCCGCCGCGGATGATCAGATTGCCCTTGATACGCGTACTTGCGACGTACGCCTCACCCTCGCCTACACCGTCGCCGATGATGAGGTCGCCCTCGATCATGGCGCGACGCAAGGTGATGTCAGGTGCGGCGATGACGGCATTGCGCGCCTCGAGACGGCCATACTGTTCTTCATCTCTACAATAAATACCCGCTATGTTGTCGATGATCTGTATCGCCTGCGCACGCGTAATGCTGCCTTGCGGGTCGAACATACCGTCGTGTCCTTGCATGTAACCGTTGGCTACACAGGACGAAATCGCGTTCCGCGCCCAATCTGAGATCTTGGCATAATCCGAGAACGCCCGTATGTTGTTGCTATCTGCCGGAATCAGCGCGAGCACACGCGCCAATATGACCGCGACTTGCTCGCGCGTCAACTTACCGCGCGGGTCGACGCCGCCGTATCCGTCGCCCACTATGGCGCCCATCGCGACGGCGCGTCGAATCGTCGTATAGTACGCGTCGTTCTCGCTGACGTCATTGGCATAGGAGATGTCAGCCTCATCCGTTGCGCCAAACAGACGCGTGATATAGGACAAAAACTCCGCACGGCTAATCTCGATGTCAGGCTCGAATCTGCTGCCGCTGATTTTGACTATGCCTGCGTCAATCCATCGATTGATAGCCCCTTCCGACCAATGGCCGTTCAAATCTTCAAAACTGTCGGCCGCGTAAACCAGCGTCCTGTCTGCGAAACACAGACATAAGACAGCCAAGGCAAGTATCATACAAGCCGGCCTGCGTATAGCGGCAAGTAAACCGTTCATAGCATCACC
>CAYPOE010000273.1:0-3031 GCA_964412285.1 uncultured Eubacteriales bacterium
AGTAGGAGATTGCGAGTATGCTCCCTCACCCTGCGAGATAGACAGACCAGTGCCGCGACAATCGTCGCGGCATTATTTTTTTACATATAATTGTGATTGTTAGCACTTGACAACGATGAGTGCTAATGCTATACTATTGTTAGCAGTCGAAGCGAGTGAGTGCTAACGATACATTGTGATTGTGAAGTGTAAACCCATTCGTATTTGACGATACTACTAATAATTCATACCAATCATACTGTGAATATTTGAGCATGATAGATAGATATATTATAGGAGGCATAACATATGGTACCGTTTTCACGTTTCACCGAGAGCGCGCAGAAATCGCTGAATCTGGCGCAGGAAGCCGCCATGCAGATGGGACATACGTATGTAGGCAGCGAACATCTGATACTGGGTTTGGTGCGCGAAGGTAGTAGCGTTGCGGCACGCGCGTTGGCTACGCACAACGTCACCGAGGAACGCATCGTGCGCAAGCTCGAGGAGATGATCGGCTTCGATAGCGTCCCCGCACCCGTCAAGGGTATGACGCCGCGCACCAAACGCATCATCGAGATCTCGTTCGCCGAGGCCGGGCGCATGGGGCAGGGCTTCATCGGCACCGAACAACTGCTCATCGCGATCCTTCGCGAAGGCGAATCGGTAGGCTTCCGTATTCTTTTGGAACTCGGCATAGACCCGCAGCGGCTGTATAACGACCTGATCAAACTCTACAGCGGCGCGCGGGGCGGCGGTAAGGAGGAACCACTCACGTATACGAATGAACGCAACAACAGCAAGACGACGGTGATTGACCAGTTCAGCCGCGACCTCACGGCGCTCGCGCGCAAGAATGGCATCGACCCCGTGCTCGGCCGCGAGACCGAGATCGAGCGCGTCGTGCAGATCCTGTCGCGCCGTACCAAGAACAACCCCTGCCTGATCGGCGAACCCGGCGTCGGCAAGACCGCCATTGTCGAGGGACTGGCGCAACGCATCGTCGACGGCAATCTGCCCGAGACGCTCAAGGATAAGCGCGTACTCACGCTCGACCTGTCGTCCATGGTTGCGGGTACCAAGTATCGCGGCGAGTTTGAAGAGCGGCTCAAGAAGGCGATGGACGAGGTCAAGTCGGCAGGCAACATCATCCTGTTCATTGACGAGCTGCATACGATCATCGGCGCAGGCGCGGCCGAGGGCGCGATCGACGCGGCCAACATCCTGAAGCCGTCGCTCGCGCGCGGCGAACTACAGGTCATCGGCGCGACGACGCTCGACGAGTACCGCAAATACATCGAGAAGGATTCCGCGCTCGAACGTCGATTCCAGCCCATCACGGTGTCCGAACCGACCGAGGATGAGGCCATCGCGATCCTCAAGGGCATCCGCGACAAGTACGAGGCGCATCACAAAGTCGAGATCACCGACGACGCGATCAAAGAGGCCGTGCGACTGTCTGTGCGCTACATCAACGACCGATTCCTGCCCGATAAGGCGATCGACTTGATCGACGAAGCGGCGAGTAAGCTGCGGCTCAAGGGCTACATGACGCCGCCCAATGTCAAGTCGCTCGGCGAACGACTCGAGAAGATCACGGTCGAAAAGACCGAAGCCGTGCGCCGACAGGATTTCGAGAAAGCGGCGTCACTCCGTGATGAAGAGAAGCGGCTCGAGGAGCAGTTGCAGCGACACAAAGATAGTTGGTCGACGCAGCAGCAGATGGATAAGCCGCAAGTTACACCCAACGAGATTGAGGAGATCGTCGCAAGTTGGACGGGAATCCCGGTCAAGAAGCTCGCCGAGACCGAGAGTCAACGTCTGCTCGAACTCGAGGATCTGCTGCACGTGCGCATGGTCGGACAGGATCAGGCCGTGACGGCCATTGCCAAGGCGATCCGCCGCGGGCGCGTCGGACTCAAAGACCCCAAGCGTCCGATCGGTTCGTTCATCTTCATGGGGCCGACGGGCGTGGGTAAGACCGAGTTGGCCAAGGCGTTGGCCGAGGCTATGTTCGGCGCCGAGGACGCCATGATCCGCATCGACATGAGCGAATACATGGAGAAACACACTGTATCGCGCATGGTGGGTTCGCCGCCGGGCTACATCGGTCACGATGAAGGCGGGCAGTTGACTGAGAAGATTCGCCGCAAACCGTACAGCGTGCTATTGTTTGACGAGATCGAGAAGGCGCATCCAGATGTGTTCAACATCCTGTTGCAGATCCTCGAGGACGGCATCCTCACGGATTCGCACGGCCGGAAAGTGGATTTCCGCAATACAATCATCATCATGACGTCGAACGTTGGCGCGCGCGAGATGCAGAGCAAGAAGCAACTCGGGTTCAGTACGTCGGATGGGGCGACAGAGGTCGAAGACGCTTACAACAGGCTGCGTTCGACCATGATGGAAGAGTTAAAGCGCGCGTTCCGCCCCGAGTTCATCAACCGCGTCGACGACATCATCGTATTCCGTCCGCTGAATCAGGATGAGATCAAGCGCATCACAGAGAAGATGATCAAGCAGCTCACGCACAGACTTGCGCCGCGCGGCATCTCGATTGCCGTCGACCCATCCGTCATCGACATGCTCGCGACGACGGGTTACGATCCAGAGTACGGCGCGCGTCCGCTGCGCAGGGCGATCCAGAGTAAGATCGAGGACTACATCGCCGAGCAGATGCTCATGGGCAACGTCAAGGACGGCAAAGAGTATAAACTCTATCTCGAAAACGGCGAGGTCAACATCGTGACCGTGGTATACGCGTAAACCATACGTCAAAATAAAAAAGCACTGCGAAAACCCATTGGGTTCAAGCAGTGCTTTTTGTCTTATCGTTATAATACTGCGCCTGTGCATTCCACAACTCACAGTACTTGCCGTCCGCATCGGCGATGAGCGTGGCATGACTGCCGCGTTGGATCAGCCTTCCCTCGTGGAATACCGCGATGTCGTCGCAGAAGCGGCAGGACGACAGCCTGTGCGAGATATAGATCGCAGTCTTGTCGCCGACGATGCCGTTGAACGTCGAGTAGATCTCGAACTCGGCGAT
>CAYPOE010000274.1:0-3002 GCA_964412285.1 uncultured Eubacteriales bacterium
CATCGCCGTCACCTTCGCAGGTGTGAGGGTTTTCTCGTTCTCCTGCAGATATTTCGCGTAAGTCTTGTCTATGTCGTCGTGCGACAATATCGCGGATAGATCAACCGTCGCTTGATAACAGGATCCCGTCACGCCGTCGGCCTTGCGCAACGCATCATAGAGCGCCATCTCATCGTATGCCTCATCGCTGCCAAGGTAATACAAGTCCATCGCAAAATCGTCTATCCCTGCCTTTGCCTGCTGAATCAGCATATGGTTAAATGTATACGCCGCGATGAACAGCATCATGCTGATGCATAGCGATACCACCGTGCTGCGGTAACGGCGCTTGTTGCGCTTAAAGTTTTTGAGCGCCAGCGTACCTTCTAAACCGAACAGCGCTTGTACCCATCTCGGCGTCCTGACCGACCTCGCCTTGAGTTTAATATCGGCGATCTGGCGTATGGCTTCCATTGCGGATTGCCGCGACGCCCTGCGCGCCGGGAGATAGGCCGATACGAACAGCATCACGATGGATACCGCGACAGTGGTGGCGATCGCTTGCCATGATAGCCAGAGTGTGAATTCTCCTTGAGCGAGCAGCGCATCAATGGTGGAGCGCAATATCAGCAGCGTCGCACCAATCCCCACTGCGCCCGCGATGATCCCGATCGGGATGCCGATCGTTCCGATGTATACGCCTTCGTATAGCACCGATGTGTTGAGTTGGCGTTTGGTAGCGCCGACTGACGACAGTATGCCGAATTCGCGTGTGCGTTCGCTAACCGATATGGCGAACGCGTTGTATATCAGCGCAATGGAACCAAACAAAACCAATACGATCAATATACTGCCAAACGAATATATGGCCGTATTGAATCCCGAGGAATCTGATATGCCGAGCGCCATCAACAGTGCATCGTTATACGTACAACGGTACGACTGAAAGGATTCGTCGGCGAATGCGTACACATCGGAAGGACGCTCCAATGTGACGTGCGCGTCAAGGGAACCGTCATACCCATCGAGCAGCGTCACGGCCGCCATGTAAGGCAGGCGCGTATTGATATAGTACGGCCGTTCGATGACGCCCACGATCGTATAGGACTCGGTCGCCTCGCGTTCAAATGTCACTCGATCGCCCTCGTCTGCCGCATACATTTGACTGACGCCCAAGCGTTCGCCGTCATGATAGCGCCAACCTATGTCGAGCGTAATCGTATCACCAACCGCATACGGCGTGCGCGGGTCGAGCGTACCGTCGGCGGCCATGATGCCTTCGAGCGCAATCTCGCCGCTGTTTTGCGGCAAGCGTCCCGCCATCAGTTTGCGTGAGAGGATTTCGTACGCCGCTTCGTCATGTCCTACAACCGCGAGATAGAATCCATCGTTGCGCATACCCCCTGGAAATGCGGCGAATCCCCGGTGTTTTGTGACCGCCACTCGTTTGACTCTCGGATCCGACGATAGCGCCTTCACCATGTCTTCGTCGACATCGTACACCGTCGTATGCCATTCGCCTGTATCTTTCAACGCCATGCCGAGCATATAGTGCTGCAACGACGAGATGAACGTCGTAATCGCCGTGATCATCGCGACAGACAAGATGACGCCGATCACCGTGACGATCGTCCGCGTCCGATTGCGGCGCAGCGATTGCAATGTGACCTTGCCGAATATATTCATCGTATCACCTCGTCGCGCGCGATACGGCCATCCTCGATGGCGATTACCCTATCCGCCTGCAATGCGATGCCTTCATCGTGCGTGATGACCAGCAACGTCTGGTGATACTTTTCGTTGGACATGCGCAGCAATTCGATGATCTGGCGGCTGTTGGCGCTGTCGAGATTGCCCGTCGGTTCGTCGGCCAAGACGAGCGCGGGGGCGTTCATCAACGCGCGGCCGATGGATACGCGCTGCTGCTGTCCGCCCGACAGTTGGTTCGGCAGATGATTGCGCCTGTTGGACAGCCCCAATATGTCGAGCAATTCCTCGAGCCGCTGCGGATTGACCTCGCGTCTATCCATCAGCACAGGCAACGTGATGTTCTCAACCACGCCGAGCACGGGTATCAGATTGTAAAACTGATAGATCAAGCCGACATAGCGCCGCCGGAATATCGCGAGTTGATCGGCGTTCTGCGCGTAAACGTCCTTGCCGTCGATGTATACTTTGCCCGACGTGGGGGTATCGACGCCGCCGAGGATATGCAGCAGGGTAGACTTACCCGAGCCCGACGGCCCGATGATCGCGACGAATTCGCCCTTGTTGACCGAGAACGATACATCGTTTAACGCATGAACGACGTTGTCATTTGTACCATAGGTTTTGCATAGATGTTCTACTTTTAATATTTCCATAGATCCCTCCGTTGTCGTATGCATAGAGTATACCTGCTACACATGACAACGCCGTGACTGTAACATGACAAAAGCGTCACGGAGGCTCTTTCCAAACCTTTTGATTCTGTCGTTTCGATATGGGCATCGATGTGACGCGCCATATGACGCCGCTATATGATGCTATGATAGAACTTGATTGTGAAGTGCGCGCCGCCGCTTCTGTCGTTGTGGGCCGTGATGACGCCGCCCTGCTCCGTCACGATCATGCGCGACAGCGCCAGTCCTATGCCAAAGCTGGCGGCGTCGGCATTCTTGCCGCGGTAGAAACGCTCGAACAGATGCGGTATATCGGCGGGTTGGAAGCCCGTGCCGGTATCTGTAATATCAATCCGCGTATAGAGCGGGTTGCTTTCGTAGGCGATGCGTATCCGCCCGCCGGACGGCGTATGCTCGATGCAGTTCTTGATGATGTTGCCGATGGCTTCCGCCGACCAGTTCATGTCGCCGATATAATGCGCCGCATCGTCGTGCGTGACGTCTGCCGTTATATCCTTTAACTCCAATCCGACGTCGAACGGTTCTATCGATTTTCGGATCAGCTCCGACACATGAACCGGCGCCTTCTTGAACTCCGCCGTGCCCGATTCAATCTTGGATATCTTCAGCAGCGCAGTGATC
>CAYPOE010000275.1:0-3001 GCA_964412285.1 uncultured Eubacteriales bacterium
CCCATTGAACAGTGATCGGCTTATTTTGGCCTTGCAGATAGAAAGTTCAATCTCAGGGTTCAGCCATGACACCGTCAACGGTATATGACTAAAGGAGTTCGTAGTGTTTGTTCCAGCAAACATCGCGGACTCTTTTTTTGTAGCATTGACTGATTCTGCTATGATTATAATACAAGATTCATGCGATGTCAAGTCGAATATTTGGCGCCGGCGCAACGCCATTGTGCATGGACGCTGTGCGCATCCATCTTCACGTCATGCCATCACGCCATCTCCCGAAGCTGCTTCTGCAGCGGGAACAACGCTGTATAATTTGCCAACACATACACGACCTCGCCGTGTCCCGACAGCACTCGCTCCAATGCGTCGGTATCGTCCGACGCAGTATACGCATCTACACCGCGTAGATCGGCGTACTTGAGCCGCAGCCGCACCTCGTCGCGCCGCATCCCCGCGCATACGGCGGAGACTACGTTGGCCTGCGCCAGACGCTCGACTTCGACGTCCCAGAGCCAACTCACGTCGACGCCGTCCGGTTCTTTGTCGTTGACTGCAAATAGGATGTCTTTCGCGCGCGTATCGCCGAGTACCTGCGTCACGGATAGGTTGAAGCCCGCCGGATTCTTAGATAGGATCAGCACGACGGGTTTGCCGCGCACGACCATGCGCTCGAGCCGTCCGACGGCGGGGCTGTAGTCGCCCATGATCGCAGGAAGTTCGGCGATGGACAGTCCGACGCATTGCGCGGCGGCCGTCGCGAGCAGGATGTTGTACACGTTGTAGAAGCCGCCGTATGATACAGATATGTCGCTGCGCGCGCCCGTATTGTTTCGCGTGAAACAAAAGGATAGCGCGTCGCCGCAGACCACGTCGGACGCGACGTACGCCGCGTCGGGATTGGCGTGACCGCAGCCGCCGCACGTGTAGCGGCCGATGTCGGCGTAGTGCCGATATGCGTACGAGAGCGTGCCGCCACAGTTCGGGCATACGCCGTCGGGTACGGGATCGTCCTGCGGCGTATACGCGCCGTCAATGCCGACGTACGTCACGCGTTTGCGTTCGACGAGTTCGCGCCCACCGCAGAGTTTGCCCATCCGTGCCATGAGTGGATCGTCGGCGCTCAGTACGACATGTGTGCTGGCGGGCAACGGGCGTAGCGCGTCGAGCAGTGCGCCCACCGTCGCGTTGACGTCGCCGTAGCGGTCGAGCTGGTCGCTGAACAGGTTCGTAATGATCACACATTCAGGGATCGCGTGCTTGAACACAGTGCGCGCGGCGAGTTCGTCGACCTCGAGGCAGGCGTAGTCGGCTTTGATGCGCCCGCGCCAGTCGGCGGCGGCGATGAACGCCGTCACGACGCCGATGTACATGTTGGCGCCGACGTCGTTGCAGACGATGCTTTTGCCATTTCGGCGCATGATGGCGGCGCAGAGGTTGTTGGTGGTCGTCTTGCCGTTGGTGCCGCAGACCGCGACGATGTGCGGCACTTGCGACGCGAGGCGATCGAGCAGGTTGGGGCAGAGTTTGAGTGCGAACCGTCCGGGCATAGCGGATCCGCCGCGCTGTAGGATTTTGCTGACAAGCAGGATGAACTTGGCGAGCCAGATTGCAGGTAGTTTCATGGTACCTCTGTATTCATGATTTTTTAACGTTTGTTAGATGATTTTGTTAGATGATTAGATTATGTTGCATTCGGATCGAATTCATGCATAATATCAGGCGCGGCGGGTACAATAGGAATACCTCACAGTAACCACAGTACCCCACAGGTACTGAGTACACCGTCGCAGTCGATGACGGTCGCGGTGTACTACCCCCTATTTGACCCATACGCCCCCACGTATGGGTTCTTTTTTATGCCGAAGCGAGGGTATTGCATTTTATTTCGGCGTATGGTACACTCTATGTAGAAGGTAGTTCACAGTAGGGCTATCGGTCTCCGATTGTTATTTCTTCAGAAACACGAGTAGCACATCTTTGGTCAGAGGGCTACTCGTGTTTTTTGTGTGATTGGTATGCGACGTACATAACCGCCGCCACCTCGATGGCACGCAGTATGATGTCTATCACTTCGCGCATCGTCATATCAACACCCCCTTTCCACGCCCAACTACAGCGGAAAAGGAGTCTGTACTTTTCGCTACGCGAAAAGCCGCGCATACATTGCGCGCAAAAGCCCGCGTAATGTATAAACGCGCGGCCGCGTATTCACGCGGTACCAACCGAATAACCCTACATAAAATCAAAGTCTTGTACTGCGATTCAAAGTCAAAGTCTCGTGTGAACTACCCTACATAGATCATAATATATCTACGCAAATTCGTCAATCTTCGCACCGCGCCGACAGCCGATCCTCACGGGATCAGCTGTCTTTTCGATACTGCATCTCGTTCCACTGCGTGCGACTGATCAGGATCTCGCGCGGGCGCGTGCCGTCGAACGGCCCCACGATGCCGCGCTGTTCCATCTGGTCGATGATGCGCGCGGCGCGCTGATAGCCGATCTTGAGCTTGCGCTGGTACATCGCGACGCTGGCTTGTCCAGCTTCGAGCGCCAACTCCACGGCTTGCGGCAGCAACGCATCGACGGTGTCGTCGCGATCATCGGCGTTGTCGCGGTCGGAGATCTGCGAGTGCTCGATCTCGTACAGCACGTTCTCGTCGTACGACGTCTCGGCCTGCGCCTTGACGATCTGTACGATGGATTCGACCTCCTGTGGCGAGATGAACGCGCCTTGGATGCGCTGCGGCTTGTTCGCGCCGATCGGGTTGAACAGCATGTCGCCGCGCCCGATGAGTTTCTCCGCGCCGCCCATGTCGAGGATGGTCTTGCTGTCGACGAAACTGGATACCGCGAACGCGATGCGCGACGGGATGTTCGCCTTGATGACGCCCGTGATGACGTCGACCGACGGGCGCTGCGTCGCGATGACGAGGTACATGCCTGCCGCACGCGCCATCTGCGCCAAGCGCGCAATGGATTCATCGACGTCGCCGGGCGC
>CAYPOE010000276.1:0-2970 GCA_964412285.1 uncultured Eubacteriales bacterium
AGAATCCGAGCTGCGTCAGCACGTAGGCCGCAATCGGCAGCGTCGCGTGCTTGAGCACGCTCAAAATAAACGGCAGGTTGAAGCCCGGTACCGTCGCCGTGTCATACGGGCCGCGCGCGGGCAACCATTTGAGGATGACCGAGAAGAAGATGACAAGCAGATACCCAACCAAGAATTCAGGGATCGCGCCGAATACCGACGCGTAGATTGTGACTGCGGGATCCACCCACGTCTTGCGCTTCCATGCGATGTACATGCCGAGCAGTGTACCCAACGTAAATGCGAGAAACAGCGAGATGCTGAGGACGAGCAGCGTCCACGCCAAACCGCCCGCGATGACCTGTACGACGGGACGTTTGAACGCCATGGACTGACCAAAGTCACCCGTCACAACCTTCTTGGCGAAGTTGATGTACTGTGTGACGATGGGTACCTCGGGGTCGTAGTTGAGCATAGATTTGGCGCGGATGCGCGCGTCCTCGAGACTGATCGAGTAGGCGCGCTGCATATCCATCGCGAGGGTCTCGACGGGGTCGCCGGGCATGACGCGGATGAGCACGAACGTCAGCGTCGACGAGAAGAAGATCGTCAGTGCGATGATGATGATGTTGTTGACTACCCTATTCAACGTGATCACTCCAATCAGGGGTTATATAAAAGTAAGTACACGAAGTTGATATGTTTACATAATAATATATATGCAGACCGCATAGCACGGTCTGCATATTTATAGTAGGAAAAGATTAGTCTTCGTAGTAAATCTTACCAAACCTGATGAGGCGAACGATACCCACCATGTTGGCCGGGCAGTACCACAGCGGGTTATCCATCGAATCGATCGGATAGCCTGCGAGCTTGGGGTTGTGAATCTTGATCGGCGACCACTTCTCGCCGAACGGAATGAACGGCACAAGCTCATTCGTAGCCTTCATAGCCGCTACGACCGTCTCTTTCGCCGCCTCGTTGTCGGCCGATGCGAACATCTCGCCTACGAGGACGCGCATGTTGTACTCTTTGCCTTCGGCATCCTTGACCATGATGGGCGCGTTGGGATCAGCCTCGCGCTGTTCCTGCGTGAGGTAACCGATGCGGTTGCCCGCGTCGAGATACAGACCCTTGTACGCTTCCCAGTAACCGAACGTGTGACCGTTGCCGCGGAAGTCCGCGGAGATCATGGCCTCGCCGTTATCGATGTACGTCCAATAGGACGACAGCTCCATTGCGTTGAACTTGGCCTTGAAGCCGAAATCGTTCAGCATGTTGGTGATGGCGTCGCCGCATACGAAGTAGATGGGCCACGAGTTCATCGAGGATACCTCGATTTCAACGACTTCGCCCTTCTCGTTCTGCCAGCCGCCGTTGCCCTTCGTCCAGCCGATGCTCGTGAGCAACTCTTCTGCCTTGGCTGTATTATAGGTGTAATCCTCGAGTTGACCCTTGAGCTCGTCGGTCAGGAATACGTCGCGCCACTTGGGCGTCAGACCTGTGATATACTGATCGCCGGGGTTGGTGCCGGGCTCGGCGATGTAGAGCAGCTGCTCCTTATCGATGGCGAGCGCGATGGCCTTACGCACCTCAGGGATGTTCATCGGGTACTTCTGGAGGTTAAACTGGAAGCTCGGCTGACCGAGGTCAGGCGTCCACATAACCTTCATATCCTTGTTGTTCTGCTCCAACTGTGCGAACAGGTCAGGCGTCGTACCGTGCGGCTCGACGTCATAACCGCCGGCCATAACCGTCGACAACCACGCCTCGATTGAGACGTAACGCTGCAAGATGATCTTGTCGAATGCAACCTTGTCGCCATACGGATAAGCGGAGTTGCGCTCTGCCGTCATATCCGACGCGTTGACGTTGGTGACGACGTACATCGAGTTGGTAATCGTCTGGGTGATGTCGGGTGTGTACGTGAATACGTCCTCGCGGATCGAGACGAGCTTGGTGTTGGACTCTTCGGTATTGACATACTCGCCCTTGCCTTCGTCGAACGTACGCGTCGCCTTGATCGCGTCGGCCTGGTCAGACCACTTGCCATACACGGCGTACGGGCAGTCGATGTAGAACGAGTTGGCCATGACGAGCAGATACTGGCCCTCGCGCTTCCATGTCAGCTCGATGGTCGTGTCGTCGATCGCCTTGATGTCCTCTAAGTACTTCCACACCTGCTCGTTGAAGATGAACTTCATGTTGAACGTGCAGACGACGTCCTGCGCCGTGACAGGTGTGCCGTCCGACCACTTGTAGCTCGGGTCGAGCGTAATCGTGATCTTGTTGCCTTCTTGCGTATAGCCAGTGGCGAGCCACGGGATATAGACTTTCTTGGGCAGCGGAGCGTAGTCGAACAGCTTGACATACGTGAACTCCTTCATGTTGCCCGGATAGCCCGTGTTGGGGATGAACTGGTTACCGGTCAGCGCTGGTGGCGGATCGTAGTAACCGCTGATCTTGAGCGTACCGCCCTGCTTGAAGCCAGCGGCGGGCGACAGATCGATGTCGGCCAATGCGTCGGCACCTGCGCCAGCTTCCTCATCCTGGGTCTGGAAGTCGCGCGTCTGCACTTCGGCGTTGGACTTGTTCGCGTCGTTACCCGACGCATCCTGCGTATTTTCGGTTGTAGCTTCCTTGCCTGCATCCGCGCTATCGGTTGCAGCTGTATCAGTCGCAGTTGATGCGCCTTGATCGTCGGTAGTGTTCGTTGTACCTGCGCCGCCGCAACTCGTCAAGACCAGCGACAGACAAAGCATCAACGACAGCACTACAGCAACAGTTTTTTGAAATCTGTGCTTCATCATTTCCTCCTTAAAAAATAATTTACTTTAGTCACTGAATTGTATCACATTATACATTCGATGTCAATATGGCACTTCTTCGCCTCGCATCAAACGTATGCACATACAAAATGCACAATCATGTATATGGATTCAATCCATCCTGCACAATCCAATCGCGCTATAAGAGACGCCTCCCCCT
>CAYPOE010000277.1:0-2966 GCA_964412285.1 uncultured Eubacteriales bacterium
ATGATGCGGTCGACGATCGATGCGTCGTAGATCGCGGGAACGAATCCTGCGCCGATGCCCTGGATCTTGTGCGGCGATGGTTTGCCGCCCGAGAGTACGGGCGAATCCGACGGCTCGACGGCGACGATCTGGATCGAGCCGTCGCGTTCTTTGAGATACCGCCCCACGCCCGTGATCGTACCGCCCGTACCCACGCCCGCAACGAAGCAGCGCAGTCTATCGCCGAGCGCGTTGTAGAGTTCAGGCGCAGTCGTCTCGTAGTGCGCGGATACGCACGCGGGATTGCCGAACTGGTCGGGCATATACGCGCCCAACTCGTCGCAGAGTTCCCGCGCGCGGCGAATCGCGCCGCTCATACCCTCGCCCGCAGGGGTCAGCACGATTTGTGCGCCGAGCGCCTGCATGATCTGTCGCCGTTCGACCGACATGGACTCGGGCATCGTAAGTATGACGGTGTAGCCGAGCGTCTTGCCGATGTAGGCGAGACCGATGCCGGTATTGCCGCTCGTCGGCTCGACGATGACGCCGCCCGATCCGAGTGCGCCGCTGCGTTCGGCTGCCGCAATCATCGCGTAGGCGACGCGGTCTTTGACCGAGCCGAGCGGGTTGAACCGCTCGAGCTTGGCGTACATCGGCGATACGCGCGTCGACGCGCTGAACTGCGTCAGCTGGACGAGCGGCGTATGGCCGATGCATTGCAGAATACTAGACTTCATTTCGATTATAAACTATAAAATACACGATCATACGCGATCATGTACGATCAAACGTTTTGAAGTGGAAACTGTTTGCACAACGCGTCGACGCGCGCGCGAATGGTCTCGCGGCTGTTGTCGTAGTCGGTCAAGGTCAGGTAGATGAGATTGGCGATCTCGTCCATCTGCTCCTCTTTCATGCCGCGCGTTGTGACGGCAGGCGTGCCGACACGTATGCCGCTCGTGACGAGCGGGCCGCGCGGGTCGCTGGGGATGCCATTCTTATTGACTGTGATGCGCACGGTGTCGAGACGCTTCTCGGCCTCTTTGCCCGTGATGTCGAGCGGTGTGAGATCCAAGAGCAGCAAGTGGGTGTCGGTACCGCCCGATACGATCTTGAGTCCCTTGGATAAGAAGTTGCGCTCGAAGGTCTTGGCGTTCTGTAAGATCTGTTCCTGATACGCCTTGAACGTAGGCTCGGACGCTTCTTTGAAGCAGACGGCCTTGGCTGCGATGATGTGCAGCAGCGGCCCGCCCTGCGTACCGGGGCAGATCGATTTGTCGATCGCCTTGGCGTACTCGGCCTTGCAGAGGATCATGCCGCCGCGCGGCCCGCGCAACGTCTTGTGCGTCGTCGTCGTAACAAAGTCGGCGTACGGTACAGGCGACGGATGCAAGCCGGTTGCGATGAGTCCCGCAACGTGCGCCATATCTACTAATAAATATGCGCCCACGTCATCGGCGATCTCGCGGAACTTTTTATAGTCGATCACACGCGAGTAGGCCGACGCACCTGTGACGATCATACGCGGCTTGTGTTCTTTGGCCATCTTGTGAATCGCGTCGTAGTCGAGCAGTTGTGTCGTGGGATCCACGTCGTAGCTGACCGACTTGAAGTAATCGCCCGAGATGCTGACCGTCGCACCGTGGGTCAAGTGGCCGCCTGAACCCATGCTGAGTCCCATAATCGTATCGCCGGGACGTAGTACCGAGAAATAGACGGCGAGATTGGCAGAGGAGCCGCTGTGGGGCTGGACGTTGGCGTGGTCGGCACCGAAGAGCGCTTTGGCGCGGTCGATGGCCATGTTCTCGACGATGTCGACGCATTCGCAACCGCCGTAGTAGCGTTTACCCGGGTATCCTTCGGCGTACTTGTTGGTCAATGGCGTACCGGCGGCTTCCAGCACGGCCTTGGATACGAAGTTTTCGGACGCGATGAGTTCGATGTTATTCTGTTGCCGATAGACCTCGGCATTGATGGCGTCAAACAGTTGCGGATCGTACTGCTTTAATGTCTGCATGGTATTTCAACTCCCCTGTTCTCTTGTATTTGAAGGACGCGACGACGCCCGTAATGACATATCTTATCACATTATCATTATATCACATAAGTCTCACGGAAGCAAGCGCGGTACGCATGAAAAGTTTTCATAATCTCGCGGTCTCGCGGCACGCCAAAGAAACAACTGCTGCGCACTGAAAAGGGTAATATCTTGCAAGAATGGTCTGCGACTTTATGATATAATGCATAAAGAACATAGAAAAGAGAACATAGAAAAGAGAACATAGAAAAGAGAACATGGAAAGGAGAACCTTATGCTGCAAGAAGAACGCAGAGTCCATTATGACCGTGATTTAGAGATAGAAGCCTATAACTTACTAGGCGTTGTTCAAAAATTCCCGAATCACTTCCACGAGCATTATGTCATCGGCTTCATCGAGGGAGGGAGGCGTCACCTCTGGTGCAAAAGCGGAGAATACGAGCTATCGCAAGGGGATTTGATTTTGTTTAACCCTCGTGATAACCACTATTGCACGCCGCTTGATGGGCAGGCTTTGGATTACAGGGCGGTCAACGTCAGCATTGCCACCATGAAAAAAGCGGTTCATGAGGTTACAGGCAAGGCGTATATACCCCATTTCCATCAAAACGTTTTGCACCAAAGCGACATGACTTGCGCCCTCCGTGATACGTATGACGCCGTTGTGAGGAACGCTCCGAAACTTCAGAAAGAGGAGGTCTTTTTCTTTTTAATTGAACAGCTGCTCAGAGAGTGTGCCGAACCCATTGAAAAAGCAGAATCGGTAACGCCAAATATGCAGATTCAGACGCTATGTACGTATATGGAGGAACATTTTTCAGAAAACATTTCGTTAGATGAGTTGCTTTCTATGACGCATTTAAGCAAATCCTATTTGCTACGCTCGTTTACAAAGCAAGTCGGCGTTTCACCTTATCGGTATCTGCAAACCATTCGGCTCAATAAGGCA
>CAYPOE010000278.1:0-2958 GCA_964412285.1 uncultured Eubacteriales bacterium
ACCAGTATATGTAAAAATCAATGGATTGGTTATCGTTGCCGCTATACACAAAGAGCGCCCCGCATGGGGCGCTCCGATGGACACATGTTATATCATATGCTCGCTGCGTTCGATGACCTCTTGCTGCATGGCGGGCGACAGTCGTGTGAAGAAGTCGCTGTATCCGCCGATGCGTACGACAAGTCCCGCGTACTGCTCGGGATTGTCTCGTGCCTTGAGCAGCGTCTCTTTGTCGACGACGTTGAGCTGCAACTCAAATCCGCCGCGCTGCATGAACGCCTTGATCAGCGTCGACAGTTTGTCGTAGCCCTCGTCGTTGAACAACCTCTTCGAGAACTTCATGTTGACCGCAATACCGCCAATGAACGGGTAGTGTTCCCACTTGGTCGAGGACAGCAACGACGCAGTCGGCCCCTTGCGTTCGCGTCCCTGTGCGGGACCTGAGCCGTCGCCGAGCGGGAATCCCGCGCGACGCCCGTCGGGCGTGGCGATCGTGCGTGTGCCGAACTGCTCGTGCATGATCCAACAGAACAGGCTGGGTACAAGTCGACCGCCGCGATGCGTCGTATACTGCTCGCACTCACGATTGATGAACTGCGTGATGCGCTCAACGTACACATCGACCACATCGTCGTCGTTGCCGTACTTGGCCGCGCGGTTGAGGATCATGGCGCGCTCGGATTCGTACCCTACGAAGTCTGCGGCAAGCATATCGCACAGTTTAGCCAGCGTGAAGCGCTGTTCGTCGTAGACGAGCTTTTGGATCGCGTGCAGTGCGTCGGCGAGGTTGGCTACGCCAACGAAGGATGGCATGATCCAGTTGTAGCGCGCGCCGCCCGCTTCAATGTCGACGCCGCGCGTGATGCAGTCGTTGACAAAGCACGAGGTCAGCGGATCGCGGAAGCTCTGTGTGCGCTCGATCTGGATCTTATTCTCTTCTATAAAATTGTTGCGTATATGATTGGATAATCGTGCAAAATAGGCCCGTTCTAACGCGTCGTAAGTGGCAAACTCGACAGGATCACACCCTATACCCAGCGTATCGAGCAGCAGTTGCGGCAGATTCGTGTACGGACTCGCAACCCAGCACGCCGACGACGATATGGGTGTGATCTCGACGCAGGTGCTGTGGATATACTGACATGCGTCGGCAAATGGCAGTCCATAGTGCATGAGTCCCTTGATGATGACCTCGTCGTTGAAGAGCGCAGGGTGGGAGTGTCCCTCGGACAGCACCTCGCACGCGAGCTTTAACAGTGCGTCCGACGTATGTTGATTATAACAGAGTCCGACGCCCGGGTAGATCATGCGGACATGGCGCACGCTCTCTACAAACATAAACGTGAGATCGTTCTCAACGTTGGCACGATGCTCATCCAAACCGCCCACCATAAGTCCGACGGCCAATCCGCTCGCGACGCACTCATTGTAGAGTAGGCATAGGCAGTCGATCAACAGCTGTGCGTGCGCTTGATCTAGGGTACCATCGCCGACGCCACGCTCGTAGTACGGCAGCAGGTAGCGATCGGGGCGACCGAGCTGGTACAGTCCACCCGGCATGTTGACCGACAGGCAGAAGGTCAGGAAGTGTGCGCTCTGTACGGCCTCATAAAAGTTGGTCGCAGGATGCCGCGGTACGCGCGTGCAATTCGCGGCGATGGTCAGCAGTTCGGCCTTACGGCGCGGATCGTCGCACTGCCCGGCCAATGCCGCCGCATGTGCCGCATATCGATCCGCCAGTACACACATACCCTCGAGTACCGTGACGCAGCTGCGGTAGAACTCGTACTGCTCCAGCTGTTCGGGTATCGCGAGATCCAACGCCTGTTGCTTACTTCGCACGTCGTCGATGATGCCGCTCGCACCCTTTTGCAGCAACAACGCATAGTCGACGGCCATGTGCGACGCTTGCCCGCCGTAACTCGGCCTGCCCGCCTTGGCATAGTCACAGATGCGCTGCCAGTCGGCGGATTCATCGGGCGTGAGCGCGCGGTTACACGGCTTGCCTACGATGAGTTCACCGTCGTCGATGACGGGTGCGGCGTGTGCAAACATATACGCCGAAGCCATCGCGTGACGACAGCCATTGTGTTTTTCGCCGGACGCGCTATTTATGTAGCCGCGCTCAAACAGATAGCGCCACTCTATCGTATCAGGTCTGCACGCGAGTGCGTGGGCGCGCAGTCTATCAAAACGCTCTTGGTCAGTTACCATACGTCATGCCTCCATGAGAATAAGGCTCACGCAGTTGACGTGAGCCTCGCGGATCCAATCTTATCAATCTTGCCAATCTTACTTGCATATACTACATCTACACTTGATGATAATGCTCACGATAACGCTCAATGATAGACCTCGAGATCGTCGAGGTATTCGCCGATGATATGAATATCGGTCTTGATTTCAGTGACAAGGGCGTCAATCCCCGTGATGCTCTCGCTTGTGCTCGCGGATTGCTCCGACATCTCAACGATGGAATTCTTGACGTTATCCAAAATATCGGTAATGGCGACGGATTGGCGGTTGGCGGTGTCTGCCAAACGTCTGACCTCCTGTGCAATGACCGCGAAACCTACGCCGTACTCCTTGGCGTGCGCAGCCTCAATCGAGGCATTGAAGCCGAGCAGACGCGTCTGCGTCGAAATCGTGCTGATGCTCTTGGCAACCTCGTCGGTCTGGTCGACCTGATCGCGGGATTTCTGCGCCTTTTGCTGCAACACGGCAAAATCATCTTTGAGTTTCGCGCTGCAATCTACAAGACCCTGTATGACGCCTTCCAGATGGCGCAACTCATCGTGAAACTTCTTGGATAGGCTGAAGATACCATCACTGAGCTGCTTGGACTGGACCCTCTGATATCCGACGTCCGACAATGCGTTGGCCATGACGTAGAGCAGCTCGGCCGCGGCGTCGATCTGCTTCTTGGGCACGATCTTGATCTTGCGCACCGCGTAGACA
>CAYPOE010000279.1:0-2944 GCA_964412285.1 uncultured Eubacteriales bacterium
CACGCCGACGGCTTGCCCCTCGTACGCGAGCGCGACGGAGTTGGATTGCGTGTAGCGCAGCACGACCGTCGCAAGCAGCATGTCTCGCACGGCAGCCTCGTCCGCATCGGTCAGCGTCGTCACGCACGTGCGCAAGAGGTCGCGGCTCACAACGCCCGCGCTGCGACTCTGCTCGAGTATGATGCCGTAGAGGTCGGTGCGCTGGATTTCAGTCGGTTCGTACGACGGATCCATCTGCAACACCGTATACTTGCCGCCACGCTTGGACTTGAGGATGGCCAACGCCTCGTCGTCGTACGCGGGCGCAATCACGCCGTCGGACGATTCACGCGACAGCAGCTGTGCGGTGGATACGTCGACGGTATGCGACAGCGCGACAAAGTCGCCGTAGGACGACACGCGATCTGCGCCGCGCGCACGCGCGTAGGCCGTCGCGAGCGGGGAGAGTTCCATTCCCTTGACCATGAGTGCGGCTGCGACGGTATCGTCGAGCGGCACGGCTACGGCCGCGCCTGCGGGACTCACGTGCTTCATCGACGCGGCGGCAGGGAGGGCAAGCAGCGTCGAGAGTTCGGCGACGAGCTGCCAGCCTGTCAGCGCATCCATGAGGTTGATGTAGCCTGCGCTGCCGTTGAGGACTGTGATGGGGAACGGCGCGTGTTCGGTATAGGCCGATGCGGCGCGTTGGTGGGGGTTGAGTCCATACTTTAATGTAATGCGATTATCCATGTTGATTGCACCTATAATAAAGAAGAGATGGGGTATTGTGTGTAATCTTGTTATTCATCGTCGACGGCCTCGTCGCCCTCGGACTGCGGCGTCTCGGATTCGGGCGGCAACAGTCCGAATGGGTCGCGCCCTTCGCGGTCGTAGACCGCGTCCGCGTCGTAGAACTTGGCGTTCATGGCCTGCTGCGTACGCAGTTGCAGGCCGTCCACGCGTCGACGCTGCGTCGTCAGTGTGCGACCGTCGAAACGGAAGTACGGGTCAGGCCCTACGCCGACCAAGATGCGTATGCCGTAATCGTGCAGCATATCATATTTTTCCTGTTGTTCGGGCGGGATATACTCCCCGAACGGATATAAATACACATCGACGTCGCCGACGAGCGGTTTGACCTCGTCAAACCACCGCGCCGTATCTTGCGCCAAGGACTCGTAGGTCTGCGAACCTGCGCCAAAATGCGCGTAACTGTTGCAGGCGAAACGCCAGCCGTCCGCGCGGAGCGCGTCGATCACGGGCTGCACCTGTGCGATCTCGCTTGCCGATACGGGCGAATCCTTGTCCGTGCGATAGCCGAGCACGCCCTCGTAGCCCGTAAGCCCGATGTAGCCCTTTGCGCCGTCCAACGAGAAGTCAGGGTGCGTGCGTACGAACTCGTCCAGGATGGGGATGATCTCGTTGTCGCGCGACACGACGGTCTGCCCCGACGACAGCACAGTATACGTCGCGACGTCGCCGTGTTCGTCCACGATGAGCTTATCAACCGCGCCGTTGCCGCGCATGTACGTATAGTAGTTGACGTTGTCGATCGAGAGGATGACGGGCTTCTTGCCCTTGGGTAACAACAGCGGCTTGCGTACAACGTCGCCCTCGGCGTTGACCTCGGTGAAGTCATCGTAGTTGATCAGCACGTACCCGCGCCCGTAGAGCGACTCGAGGATGCGCTTGATTTCGGGTACCGTGACGAACCAGTTTTGGAAGCCCTCGCTGTATTGGTCGCCGTCGAACGCAAGCTCGGGAAAGGCGATGGCCGGGTGAAAGAACAAATGCTCAATCTCGCCCGAATACGGGATGCGTTCGACCTCGGGCAGGGCGACCGTAGGTACGTCGGCGGCGTCGGATAACACGATGGGTATCGGCACAGGCGACGGCGACGCCTCTATCTCGGACGGCGCGTCGGCCGCATCGGTTGAGGGCGGCGTCGGCGTTTCGACCTCG
The DNA here is from genome assembly GCA_964412285.1 of uncultured Eubacteriales bacterium. Lineage (GTDB taxonomy): Bacteria > Bacillota > Clostridia > Monoglobales > CAYZNM01 > CAYZNM01. Next base: position 1,942 of record CAYPOE010000279.1, read on the forward strand.
GGCGATTGTGCATCGGGGCCGTCCATCCCTATGGAGCCGATTACGCCGATGGAGATTGAACCGTCGTTGTATAGCACTACGACGAGGTAGCCGACGACCGCGACGGCTGCCAGTACCAATGCAAGCCCCAGTATCAGCGGAAAACGCGTACTGCGCCGCCTATTGCCGTATCGCGCCATGTCATCACCCCATGTCGTTTGATCGATGCGTGTCCGTAGCTTTGTGTGTGCGCATCCTTTGCTTTGCGTATCCGATGAAGTATTACAATTATATCATGCACATGTGGCAATTGCAAGAATGGGAGTGGTATTATATAGAAAATGCAAGAGGCGTACAAACACAAAAAAACAACCCCCGTACGAGACAAGGGTTGTCTGAATGATCAAATATACTGTGCAATGCCGTCGCACAGAACCAAATTACTCCATTTCATCGATGTTCTGCGACAGCACAGAGTCGATCAGCAATACGAGTTCGAGTACACTGCGGAACTCTGACTCCAAACTCTGCTCGAGCCAACATACGCTGCCTTGCCACGAGGCGTGTTGCCTGAACAAGACCTTGATGCTAAAAGTCGAGAGGAGCTTTGCGGGCGCTTCTACGCTGGGCGCTTCATCGAGAATGGACACGTGGCGTGTGTCGCGCACGAATGTACGCGGCTCGACAGTATTCTGGGGGAAAGAAATAGCGTCGAGCAGCACGTCCATGATAAGAATAAAATGTGTCAAGCTAGGGAAGTATTGCGGATGCGGGAAGTATGGATTATGCAATACACCAACCAAGGTCTTGTTGTCGTAACTCCATACTTCGATACGACTGGTCTTCATTTCAAATGGCACAAATGTCTTGCTGGTCATGGGCATAACCTCACCTCCTTTACACATTTTGCAGGTCTTGCATATTCTGCAAAATCGAGAAGCATCCTGCTTATGTGATTAGTATACCAGACTTCGGTTACAAAAAGGTTACGGCAAGACCCGCGCGCAATCGCGCGGGTCTTGGA
>CAYPOE010000280.1:0-2927 GCA_964412285.1 uncultured Eubacteriales bacterium
TGTCGAACCCTGATAAATAACACTTGATTAATTTTATGAATTGTATTATAATGATACAAACAACAACGCAACGACGGATACCATCATCGGCTGCCGACTGTTAACAGTCGGCTTATCATCAAAACCATGGCGAACTTACATATCACGCGAATTGTATTTTATGCGACACTGACGTTGTGTTTCTGTGCGCTGTGCAGTTGCTCGTTTATGCCGGTCGAAGAGGAACCGCAGCGCCCACCCGTCCTCACGGTCGCCGAACAACAGGCGTATACCGTCGTAGAAGTGGGGCGCGGCGACATGGAATTGCGGCGCAGCCTGTCATCACTGTACCGCGCGGCGCTGCGTGAGGAGATTGCCTTCAAGGTATCCAATCTCCGCGTCACCGACCAATACGTCGCACTTGGGGACTACGTCAACGTAGGCGACGTACTCGCCGAACTCGACAGCGGCGACATCAAGAAGGGTCTCACCGATGCAGAGCAATCCGTCGCTAGACTCAAACTCGAACGCGGGCAGATCGAACAGAATCGCGTCCTCGACCGCAAGCGCGTCGATCTCAAGAAGGGCGCGGAGTACAGCGCGGCACTCAAGCTGCACGAGGATACATTCAAAGCGCAGTTCAACGACATCGATACGCGCATCAGCGTTGAAGAACTGCGGCTGTCCGATCTCAACGCACAGTTGGACAAGCGCGTCATACGCGCAGGTATCGCGGGTACCGTGCTCTACATCAAGAACATACCCGAGGGCGAGACCACCAACGAGGGCGATACGTATATCATCATCGTCGATAAAGACACCGCGTATTTTACTATGAAAGCCGAGGACGCGGTAGGACTCAATCGTGGCGATCGCGTCAACGTCGTATATAAGCAGAACGAATATCCGGCCGACGTACTGTCTTACGAGGACATCGGCATCGAGATCCCCGACGGCGAACGCAATGTCTATATTAAGACGGTCGAACCCATCGTCGACATCGACGAGGGCGCTACGGCTATGATCCCCGTCATACTCGATGCGCGCACCAACGTGCTGTTCCTGCCTGTCAATGCCGTGGAGAAGATCCAAGACGGATACGCCGTGTATTACGAGGACGGCGACTTGCTCGCGATGAAATCCGTCGAGGTTGGGCTTGAAGCAGATAATCTCATCGAGATCACCAAGGGTGTGACCCAAGGTGAAAAAGTCGTCGTCAAGAAGACGTAACCGATCCGTAGACCGTGGAAAAGGCGTAATGCATACGTATAAGTGGGTAGATTATGAGAGTAACGGCTGTTTTATGTGTGATCACGATGCTGCTGACGCTATCGAGTTGCAGCGGTACGGCTACAGAGGCTCCACCCGCGTTGGACGAGCCGGTCAGCGTCACATTCGATACGGCGAAGGCCAAGTACAGCGACGTCGCGACGTACGAGGTGTACGAGGGGTGCGTCGTACCCGTCACGGTACCTGCATACTTCGAGCGCGACGGCAAGCTACTCCACGCATCGGTGGCCGTCGGTGATACGGTCAACGCGGGCGATACCCTGATGACGCTCGACATTGAGGACAACGAGAAAGCTGTAGCCAAGCTGCGCCGTGACATGGAGGGTGTGCAGCGCAACTTCGAGTTTGCCCTCGCGCGCATCCAATTCGACCGCGAGAGTCTCGTCATCAAACGCGATATGGCGCGTAAACTTGGCGATACCGATGCTGTCAGGGCGTTGGACATCGACATCGAGGCCGCCGACTTATCAGCCAAGCAGCTTCGTGAAGTGTTCGATTTTGATGCCGCCAACAACCAGCGGCAGCTCGACTATCTGCTCGAACAGCAGCAGGGTCACGTACTTACCGCACCCATCTCGGGCATGGTGTTGTATGTCGATGTGCAGCAGAAGGGCGCTGACATCAAGGCGTACAGCAATGTTGTCTACATCGCCGACTCCACACAACTCCGCGTGCAGGTACTGTCCGACCGCAGCAACATCGGGCAGATCGCCGACAACGTTCGCGCCAAGATCGGTGACAAGTTCTACAACCTCAGCCTGATCGAGATGCCGACGAGCGAGGTGTTGCGTTACTTCCTGTCTGACAAACCCATACCGAGTACTTATATAATAGAAGAGATTGATGGCGACATCGAGAGTGGCCAGTATGCCCACGTCGTCATCACCAAGAGTAGCAAGCCCGATTGTCTGACCATTCCCATCAACGCGCTGTATACGGGCAACCCGAGTTATGTGTACGTGATGGAGAATGGGCAGCGTGTGTACCGCGCCGTCGAGGTCGGTGTACGTAGCCTCACGGCCGCCGAGATCACGGACGGACTGTCCGAGGGTGAAGAAGTATTCGTGAAACAATAAGTGTCGTAGACAGGTGATCCTATGCGATATATCACGTTAGCAATATCGGTATGGCTCGTATGTATGCTGTGCGCTTGCAGTAATGTATCGAACGATACGCTGCCGGAGTTCACTGTGCCGCAGACCGAGAACTACCGCACGGCGGAGGTCGTACGCGGCGACATGTCGCGTGGACTCAACGCGTCGGGCGGGTTCTATACGCCCGTGACGCAGCAGTTGTATTTCGAGGGCAGCGACATGGCGTTGAAAGAAGTGTACGTATCGGCCTACGACTACGTACAAGAGGGCGACCTGCTCGCGGAGATCATGCCGCGCCAGAATCTCGTCGACCTCGAGATCGAACGCGTCAACCTCAGCAAGGCCGAGGATGACTATGCACTCGGACTCGCGCGGTTTGACGAGAAGCAGACCGAGCTGAATAACACGTTGGCCAAGCTCAAGCAGTCGCGCAATGTGGCCGAGGGCAACGACGCGATCGAACTCGATGCGCAGATCGCGCAGATGGACGTCGAGTTTAAGCGACTTGCGCTCGAACGCGAAGCCTTTGCATTCAACGCCAACCGCTCGATCGAGGATATTCGG
>CAYPOE010000281.1:0-2912 GCA_964412285.1 uncultured Eubacteriales bacterium
CATGGTATCCGTCTGGCCGACCGTCGACGGCGGCAGCGAGAATTACGCCCATATGCGCGACCACGGTTATCTGGCGCGCAGCGAACACGGTCTGCCGCAGAACTCGACATTCGTCGCACCCTCCAATTTCACCGACGTCACGCATCCCGGCGCGCGCAAGTTCATCTGGGATACGTGCAAGCGCAACTACTTTGACTACGGCGTCAAGGTTTACTGGCTCGACGTGGCCGAACCTGAGTATATCCCGTACGACTTCGAGAACTATCGGTACCACATTGGCTCGAATCTACAGACGGGCAACATCTATCCCGCACTTTACGCCAAGGCATTCTATGACGGCTTAAAGGAACAGGGCGTCGAGAGTCCCATCAGCCTACTGCGCTGTGCGTGGGCGGGCAGTCAGCGATACGGCGCGCTCGTATGGTCAGGCGACATCGACAGCTCGTTCAAGTCCATGCGCTACCAAGTCGCGGCCGGACTCAACATGGCCATCGCGGGGATCCCATGGTGGACGACGGACATCGGCGGCTTCCACGGCGCGTACACCGACGACGTCAACTACCGTGAATGCATCATACGTTGGTTCCAGTACGGTGCGTTCTGCCCCGTCATGCGATTGCACGGCAACCGTCTGCCCAATGGCGAACCCATCGGTACGGCGGGCGGCGGCATGTTCCCGAGCGGCGCGGCCAACGAGGTGTGGTCGTACGGCGATGAGGCATTGCAGATCATGACGCGTTACATCAACCTGCGCTACGCGATCAAGCCGTACGTCGAGGCGCTCATGAAGGCCGCGAGCCAGACGGGCGAGCCGCCGATGCGACCCATGTTCTACGACTTCCCCAACGATACGACTTGCTGGACGCTCGACGATCAATACATGTTCGGCCCTGACGTCATCGTCGCGCCCGTCATGGAGCATGGCGCGCGGAGTCGCAAAGTCTATCTGCCTGAGGGCGAATGGGTCGAAGTCATCACCCAGGCTACGCACAACGGCGTGACCTGGATCGAGGCAGACGCACCGCTCAGTGATATACCGCTGTTCGTACGCGCAGGTTCAGACGTACTCAATCTGTTGGTTTGAGGGATGCGGATATGTCCATGACATGCAAAGAAAGACTGATCCGCGCGATACGGTGTGAAGAAGTTGACCGCATCCCGTTCGCCCCATTCTTGGCCTATTACTTCGACTACCTACCCGCCGACGTGCGCGAACGCGGACAGCTTGCGTATCTTGAGGACATGGGTGCGGATCCGCTGATGCGCGGCATGGCCAAAGCGTACGACCTCAAGCAGCGTCGCTGCACGGTCACGAGTAGGCGCGACGGCGACAAGGGATACGATACCATCTCTACGCCCGCAGGGGATCTCGAGCTTGCGTTCACCTACGTCACCGACGCGAATACCTGGTACCTGACCAAGCATCCCGTGTCCACGCTGGAGGAACTATACAGATTAAAGCTGTACTTTGAGGACATGGAAGTTGTGAGTGCCGTCGACGACGCAAAGTCCGCGTTAGACGACATCGGCGAACGCGGACTCATCCTGCCGATCATCGGCATAGGATACGGCAAGAGTTGCTTCCAGAGCATGGTCGAGCATTGGATGGGTACCGAGAACGCGGTCTACCTGTGTTATGATCACCCTGATGAAGTGCAGGAAACGTTGAACGTGATGCGCTGCGTCGCGCGCAAGACCGTCGAGTATACCGTGATGTGCGGCGCGCAGGCGTGCATATCGTGGGAGGATAGTTCGACGACCAACGTCAGCCCAGGCATGTACGAACAGTACATCGCCCCTGAAATCTCGGAATGGTGCGACATATTGCGGCAGCATGACGTCGTATACGTGCAGCACGCGTGCGGTCTGGTACACGATCTGCTCGAACCCATGTCCCGGCAGGGGATCGGGTGCGTGGAGTCCATTACGCCGTATCCGACAGGCAACGTCGATATGGCCCGCGTTGCGCAGACGCTGCCCGAACACATCTCGATCATAGGCGGCATAGACCCCCTCATGATGCTGAACGACTCGGTAGATCAACTCGAGGACTACGCGCGACAGTTGATCCGCGACATGGATGGTCGGGGGTTTGTACTCTCTAACAGCGACAGTTGTCCGCCGGGCGTAGAGTATCAAAAGTTTTTGTTGCTATCGGCATTGGTCAAATCGCTATAAAACCTTCCCCCAAACCCATCAAAACCATGGGCATGGGGGAATTATTTTATTTTACATATATGCATATTGCTGTATTCCTATTGAATTATTCATGGAAATATGTTATAGTAGTGGTAACGATAGATCATCTTACATGATTGTGCCATATGATGTGGTATGATTCGATGCAAAGCCAACTGTAAACCAAGGCTATTTAACAAAAAAGTTTTGAAACGGGAAATCCGAAGGAGAACGCAGATGAAAAGTCTTAAATCAAAGATTGTGTTGGCAATATGTTCGTTAATCCTTGTGTCTTTGGGTACGGTGGGGGGAGGGGTATCGTTTTTAATGTACCGAAGTTCCTTTACAACACTCGAACAATGTATGGCCGAAACCGCAAGTATTTCAGCCAATCTTGTGGTAAAATACCTCGATTACTATCGCGCCATCGCGGAACAGGCGGGGCTTCTTAGGGAACTGTCTGATCCCGACCTATCCATTGAGGAGAAAAAGGCCATCATAGACATACGAGTCGGGGAATATGGGTTTGTCGGCGGAAGCATAACGGATACAGATGGAAACAATCTATTTGTAGACGCGAACGTGGCTGATCGAGAGTACTTCCAAAGGGCCATGAAGGGCGAATCATCTATCTCCAATGTATTATTGAGCAGATCGACACAGAAATACACCATCAACGCGGCTGCCCCCATCTGGGAAAACGGACAGCGCAATACCAAAATTGTAGGCGTAGT
>CAYPOE010000282.1:0-2907 GCA_964412285.1 uncultured Eubacteriales bacterium
GATATAGTATGCGTAACGGTCGTTCTGTTATACGCATATAAAATAGGCAGAGTTTACAGGATTTTTCAGTCAAATTTTATCAAGTTGGATTGAGTTTCATCTGGTTTTATTGCCGTTGCAAATTGCATGTGAAACACAGATGCGTGATTGACATAAGTTTCACGCGAAACAACTGTTTCACGTGAAACTGTCAAACATTGTCGAACAATGCCCGCTCACGCGCCCTTGCCGCGCACAGCGTAGGCGTGGGATCAGTCTTGCCGTTCCTCGAAATACATATTCATCACGTAGCGGTCGTTGAAGTACGCGTGGCCGCTGAGTTCGATGTAGCGCATGTCGTCGCGGATGCGCTCGTATACGTCGCGGCACTCGCCCGACAGCGCGTACATGCACGCGCCGCTGCCCGCACTGTTGCCAACCGTGACGATGCGTCCGGCCAACGCCTTGGGCAGTAGGCCGATGGTCATCGCGCTGTCGATGTTGAGGTGGTGGCCGAATCCGCCCGCGACGTAGCACGTATCAACGTCGGCGAACGTGATGCCCGCCTCGTGCAGCAGCGTGTCGATGCCGCCCGCAATCGCAGCTTTGGCGAGTTGGATCTCACGGACGTCCTTGGGGCACACGTAGATGCCGTCGGCGATGACTACGTCGTCGTCGAGCATACCCGTCTCGTCGATCGTCTCGTTTTGCAGGAGCGCCGCGACTACGTCGACGACGCCGCTGCCCGTGATGCCAATCGGCGATGCGTCCTCGATCGTCGTGTACGCGTATACGCCGTTTTCGTAGCGCACTGCGTTGATCGCGCCGCGTACGCCGCCCGTGCCGCACGCGATTTGCGCGCCCTCGAACGCCGGGCCCGCCGCCGTCGCGCAGCAGAGCAGCCCGTCGCGGTTGCCGAGCGCGATCTCGCCGTTGGTGCCGATGTCGATGTAGAGGCACATGCGTTCGCTGTCCGAAACGCCGGCCGCCATGAGTCCCGATACCACGTCCGCGCCGACGTAGCCGCTGACCGAGCCGAGTAGCGTGAAGCCGTCCACAGTCCGTGTGTCGGTGAATGCGGGCGTGAACGGCGCGACGCCGATGCCTGCGGGCGATACGTCGGCGAGTAGGTGCAGCATGGTCGTGTTGGCCGTGACGACGCGCTCCACTACGTCGGAGACCGCGATGTTCGCCGCGCGGCAGAGCGTGTCGAGCTGTGTATCGAGCTGTGCGCGGATGCGGTCGCAGAGTTCGCGCAGACCGTCGTCGCGATGGACGGCGTATTGGATGCGCGAGAGTACGTCTGCGCCGTAGATGCGCTGTGCGTTGAGTCCCGATGTGACGCTGTGGATGGCGCCGTCATGCAGCAGGTACGACACGACGGTGGTCGTGCCGATGTCGGTCGCGAGGCGCCAGCCGGGTTGGTCGGCGTTGACCTGCGGCATCACGCCCGATGTGACGATCTGCATCGCGCGGCCGCCGTCCAACGTGACGGTCATGCCGTCGTACGCGTGTGTGGCACAGGCGAGACGCGTCCCTGCCGCGAGTTCGGCGCGCGAGAGCAACGAACGTTCGGCGACGGTGGGTTCGGTGGCGGGTGCGACGTGGATCTTGCACGCGCCGCAGATGCACTGTCCGCCGCACGGCGCGTCGAGTTCATATCCGGCGGCGGTCAGCACTTGCATGAGTGTGTCGCCGTCGTGGTCGTTCAAGGCGATTTCGGCGCGCTTGTCGCCGTATTGTACTGTGATCATATATCAAACCTCGTATTGTTGATCAGTCGATCAGTCGATCAGTCGATCAGTCGATCGAATGGCTTACCCGTTGTAGAGTACGGCGGCAAAGTAGGTGACGGTGTCCTGCCCGTTGATATAGTGGATGCCCGCTTGTTCGGCGAGGGTGCTGACGAAGATGCCCTGCCCTTCGATGGAGCCGTGGGTCTTATCAGGATAGCGGCACGGCTCATCGGGATAGGTGCAGGGTGCGGGTGTGCATCGGCCGCAGCCCGCACTGCCGAGCATGATGTAATCGCCGTCCCACGACTGTTCGAGCGCATGGTCCACGGCGTCGACGATATGTCGGAACTCTTCGCCGCCGCGCATCATGCCCTCGTAGTCGAACGAGTCCTCGAGGTCGCATTTGTGGGTGAATACCAGCATGTGGGCGTAGCGGCGGCATTTATCGCGGCACGCTTCGACCGTGCCGATGGCGGGTGGACACGCCCAAGTCGCGCCGTAGCGGCGGCACGTGTTGGCCGCGCACATGTCGCGTACTTCCTGCGAGAATTCGATGTCCGCTGTGTCGACTACGCCGTACTCGAATGCGCCCGCCTGTTTGACGAATGCCGATAGATCTGTTATGTGTTGTGACATGTATTCCTCCTCGGGCGGGACAGAGCGCCGCCTCTCTCGGACGGGGGCAAACCCCGCCCTACGCTGTGGGTATGACGTTGTGTGGCTGCATTCGCATAACGTCATCCCTTCCGGGATTAGTATACCACAAGATCCGCGCTGTATCAAGGTGTCGCGTATATACGAACCCTCGTTTTTAGCAAGAAGATATTTCCAACATTCACCAATAATATCCAAAAATCATAGTATATAGTGAAGCGCGTATAACGCTACAAACACAAAACGCGTTAAAACCATTGTGATTACATGACAAGGAGTTACTACTATGAGTGAAAGACAAGAAGCGTGCCGCAACGAGTTCAGGGACGGCGTCTGCATCCATACCGATCAAGTTTACGATAGCTGCCGCGAGAAGGATTGTTTGGAAGATCTGCGCGTGATCTTCACGCGTTGCGGGCAGGAGATCATCGACGAGGCCATCAACGTCAAGGTCAAGAAGGCCGAGGTCATCTGGGTGTACACCGACATCGAACCCGTACCGTTCAACCGCGGTTACTTCACCATCGACATCAAATAC
>CAYPOE010000283.1:0-2878 GCA_964412285.1 uncultured Eubacteriales bacterium
TGATCCGCCGTATTCATCATATGCAACTGATAGGGATTGATAAAACATAGATCGCCCGGATGCATGATGGTTCTCTCGTGATCCAACGTCAGACATATGTTGCCTGAGATGCAGTAAAAGATTTCGCATTCGATATGACAGTGCAGTGGCACAAATATGCCATAAGCAGTTTCATCATGTTGATACTGTGCAATGGGAAACTGGGGCGTACCGTGCAATATGCGTTCGGTCAACATTTCATTGTGCATACATACCTCCGCGGCATTGGGCGTAGTGGGAAGGATTCAGGGATAGCACAGGAACATTATACACCATTCTGCTCATTTTGAGAATGGGTAAAATGGATATTGATGATCGATATTCACCATTGCAATTTGCCGCAATGCGTGCTATACTATGATTGGATCTACGATATGCAACGGATACAGCTTACTGAACCGCAAGGGCATGGCCCTTTCGGCGAAGGGACTATCAATCCGTGTACACAGGCTGACGCCAAAGGATTCTGAGGCGAAAGGGTTATAGGAGCCACATTTGCGGCGCGCCCTTTTGGCGCGCTTTTTTGATTTTTCAGGAGGGCTACGACATGAACCGCATTGCATTGCTCGGCGTCATTGTCCAAGACAGGACGTCCGTAGAGAGACTCAACGACCTACTCCACCAATACGGCGAATACATCATCGGACGCATGGGTATCCCATACAGAGAGCGCAACGTCAACATCATCAGTGTCGCCATCGACGCGCCGCAGGACGTGATCAGTAGCCTGTCGGGCAAACTCGGGATGCTCCCTGGCGTAAGCTCCAAGGCCGTCTACGCCAAGCTATCCGACGAGGCATAAATGACGAGGCATAAATTATGAAACATACGACGCAACTGATCGACAAACTATCCCAAAACCGCGCACTTGAAAAGCACGAGTACGTCGCACTGATCCAGAATCGCGACAGCGATACAGATCACTACCTGTTCGCCCGATCATCGGCGACTGCAATTGCACACTATGGCAAGAACGTATACTTCCGCGGACTCATCGAGGTATCCAACTACTGCGCGCGGGACTGCTACTACTGCGGCATACGACGAAGCAACCGCAACGTAGAACGCTATCGCTTGACTCACGCGCAAATCCTCGACTGCTGCGCCAACGGGTACGCGTTGGGGTTTCGCACGTTCGTACTGCAAGGCGGCGAAGATCCGCACTTTACAGACGAACGCCTATGCGACCTACTGTGCGAGATCAAGCGTACGTATCCCGACTGCGCCGTCACGCTGTCGTTGGGCGAACGCAGCCGTGCGAGCTATCAAGCCCTCTTTGAAGCCGGGGCGGATCGATACCTACTGCGGCACGAGACCGCCACGCCCGAACACTACGGCAAACTTCATCCCGCCGAGTCTACACTCCAAAACAGAATACGATGTCTGCACGAACTCAAAGAGATCGGCTATCAAGTGGGCTGCGGCTTCATGGTAGGATCGCCGTTCCAGACCGCCCTTCACCTCGCCGAAGATTTGCTATTTCTGCAAGATTTTCGGCCGCACATGGTAGGCATAGGCCCATTCATCCCGCACCACGACACGCCTTTCGCGCACGAATCTACCGGGACGTTGGATAGGACGCTGTTCATGCTGGGACTCGCGCGACTCATCCTGCCCAACGCACTCATCCCGGCCACGACCGCGTTGGGCAGCATCGCCGCCGACGGGCGCGAACGAGGTATCCTCGTCGGAGCCAACGTCGTGATGCCCAACCTCTCACCATCAAACGTACGCGCAAAGTACGCGCTGTACGACAACAAAGTATCCATGGGTGCGGAAGCGTCCGAAGGGTTGGCATTGCTGCGCGAGCGCGTCGAGCGCGTCGGCTACACACTCGCGGTCGGACGCGGGGATTATAAACACGCGTGATACACGAGCACAGGAGACATATATGTACGACAAAACATCACTGCAAGCCGAGCAATTCATCGCGCACGACGAAATACAGGCGACGTTGGAGTATGCCCAGCGCAACAAGCGCAACGTACAACGCATCGACGAGATACTCTCCAAAGCGCGGGCGCGCGTGGGACTCTCCCACACCGAGACCGCCGTATTGCTCGACTGCGACATACCTGAGAAGAACGACGAGTTGTTTCGGATTGCCAAGCAGATCAAGCAAGACTTCTACGGCAACCGTATCGTGTTGTTCGCGCCGCTGTACCTGTCCAACTACTGCATCAACGGTTGCGTCTACTGTCCGTATAGCTGTAAGAACAAGACCATTCCGCGCAGGAAGTTGTCACAGTCCGAGATCGCGACCGAGGTCGCCGCATTGCAAGACATGGGCCACAAGCGTCTGGCCATCGAATGCGGCGAACATCCGTCGATGAACTCCATCGAGTATATCCTCGAATCCATCGATACGATTTACAGTGTCAAGCACAAAAATGGCGCGATTCGCCGCGTCAACGTGAATATCGCGGCGACGACGGTTGAAAACTACAAGAAACTCAAAGATGCTGAGATAGGCACGTATATTCTATTTCAGGAGACCTATCACAAGCAGAGTTATCTCGCACTGCACCCGACGGGCCCCAAGCACGACTACGACTACCATACGGAGGCGATGGATCGAGCCATGCAAGCGGGCATCGAGGACGTGGGCATCGGCGTACTGTTTGGACTGGAGCGGTACCGCTACGAACTCGCGGCGCTGCTCATGCACGCCGAACATCTTGAAGCCGTGTACGGCGTGGGGCCACACACGATCAGCGTGCCGCGCATCAAGAAGGCCGACGGCGTGGATCCCGACGCGTTCGAGAACGGCATCGGCGACGACGTGTTCGAGAAGATCGTCGCGTGCATCCGTGTCGCCGTACCGTACACGGGCATCATC
>CAYPOE010000284.1:0-2851 GCA_964412285.1 uncultured Eubacteriales bacterium
CGCCTGCCACAATGCCACGCATACGCAACGCGTCCTGTGATTTTTTGTGTATGGTACCGTCGTCGGCGTCGCGCTTCATGTTGATGTACGGCGCATTCAGCGTGTAGTACAACATACCTGCGGGCGGCGCGTTGTAGAGCTTGCACGCGACTGCCAAATACACAGGCAACTGGATCGCCGTGCCATCGTAGATATCGGTGATCCGCAACGTGCGCTTGGACGACTTATAGTCTACGACGTAGATGCGCCCGTGTTCGTCCACGTCGACGCGATCGATGACGCCCGTGAGTTCGACCGATACGGCGTCATTGACCGCAATCTTGGTGTGATGGCCTCCGGCGTCAAACGGTACCTCGCTGCCGCGCAACTTGAACGACGCGGTGTAATAACCCGCCATCGTGCGGATGGCGGCGTCGACCGTATGCAGCAGCTTGGCGCGGATGTACGGCATGGCGGGCGACTCGAGCAACGCGCGGCTCAAGTGTTTGGCCGTCACTTGCTCGACCACCGTGATCGCGTACCCACGGAGTGCATCGTACCCCCAACCGTTGGCACTGGCATACTCCGAGACGCGCTCCATGATCTCGTGCAAGATACTGCCCACGTCGGGCGCGGATAGCGCGTGGACTTTACGCGGCAACGCAGATAACCCATATCGGCAGAAATATGCGAACGCACAACCCGCGTACGTCGTGACGCGCGACACCGATATGTATGGCGCGTTGCCGTACAACCGCAAGGCCACGTCGGACGACAGGATGCCGCCCGCGGTACTTACCGCCTCTATGTTGTGCGCCGCAACATCCTGCAGCTTGAGGTACTCGCGCAACCGTTGCCATGCGCCACCCCTGTGCGCATTGCGCAGGATGACGTCAATGTCGGCGCGGGTATACCGCGACAGATCGGCCGCATCGTCGTGCGATGTACATGCCACATGCGGAATGATCCGCGTGATGCGCGCAATCATGTTCGACGGACGCAGTTCGGCCCCCACGTTATTGGCTATGGGATAGCTGATATACAACCGATCCGCCGCACACATCAATACGCGATAGATGAAATACTGCTCGAGCTTGTAGTAGTACTCGCCGTTGTCGTAGATCTCGATCCCCATATCACAGAGCATATCGATGTCGATCTCGGACAACAGGCCGTGGTGTCGGTACGCCTTGGGGAATACGCCCTCATTCACGCCTACGACGAATACGTATCGCGCATCTTGTCCGCAGAAGCGGTCGATGCTCGAGATCAGTACATCATCGACCGACGACGGGATCTCACTCACGGGTACGCCCGCGAGGATCTGCTCGACGATGGCTACGACCTGTGTCGGTTGTGTATGTCTGCCACCGAGCAATGCGTGAACCCGTTGCAATGTCAACACGATGCTATTGTACGTGTGGGCGAGTTGGTTGGCCAAGTACAGTTCGCCATCGTCGCGGTAGCGCCTGATGCTGTCCTCGACGCGCTCCGGTATTTCGGCTTCGCGCAGCACATCCAACACTGCGTCGATGTACTCTGCCGCCGTGACGCGCCCGTGCAGTCGCGACAGCGCGAACTCGAACGGCTCTATCACGCGTTGCCGGAGCGCGTTGAGCTTCGGTATATCGTCGGCGGTATAGTGTGTACTCGTCGGCAGATAATCCCACTCCCTGTGCCAACCGTACGACGTGATACCCGCCGCGAGTACGTAGTTCTCGAGATACGCGACGTCATACGCATCGATGTGTGCGTACGGCGACTTGAGGTACGCGAACAGCGGTGCGTGCGCGTAGTGACTGTGCAACGTGCGCATGACGCCGAGTATTGCATGGGTCAGCGCGTGCGACGTCGCAGGGACGCTATCGGCAGTGAAGTAGCGGATGCCGTACGTATCCAGTGCATAGCGGATGTACGGCAGATAGCCCTCTTTATCGCGCGTGATGATCGCGCAATCGCGGTACCGAATACCCTGCGTGCGGCATAGGTGTAATATCGTACGCGCAACATATCGCAGTTCGTCGTATGGATCGGCAGCTTTGTAGATGCACAGTCGCGCCTGCTCGTCCGATACATATGCGTACGACTTGGGCGGGTAGGCGTGGTACTGCTTTGCGGCGTGATACATGTCGCAGACGCGCGGTGTATGTGTGCAGCGGTGGGTGACGACGTCGGCGTTGTGCGTGGCCGCACACCGTTCGAGTCGGGCGTACAGGCGTTTGGACACACTGAACGCGTTATCACGCGCGTCCAGCGTGTCGGTGGTAATTGTTATGTAAACTTCTATGTTGCGGTGCAGCAGCGCACCGATCAAGTCCATCTCCTGCTCATCCAACGCGTAGAAACCGTCGATGACCACGCGCATCTCAGGTACGCGATGCATTGCGTACAACTTTTCTGTGGCGAGTGTCAGGCAGTCGTTGCCATCGGTATAGGGCGGCGTGATGCCGTCGTCGTACGCCTTGTAGATCAGCGACAGGTCGCGGAGTTTGCCGTGCAGGTTGACGTCGGTCACGCGCATGAGCATGTCGTCGAACGCGGCGGGCTTGATGTTGCGCTTTTTGAGTATGGCAATGATACCGGCGACCTCGGCACAGAATCCATCGTGGCTGCACGCCTGCGCCAGTACGCCCAATCGGTCGGCACATGCCAAGACTGCGCGTTGTGTGAGAATCAGCCGCGTGCTGTCATCGAGCCACTGCTTGCCGACGGGGCCGTGCGAATCGAGCAGCATGGATGCGAATCGGTAAAACGATGTGACGTTGACGTGCGGATTGCTCTGCTTGCTGCTGTGCAACAGACGTTCGTACCGCAATGTGAAGTGTTCGGGTGCGATGAATTGTACAGGCCGATCAGAGGTCGTGGCGCGCTG
>CAYPOE010000285.1:0-2809 GCA_964412285.1 uncultured Eubacteriales bacterium
GATCTCGCCTTCTGTGGGATCGTAGAGTCGACATAGCAGCTTGATCATCGTCGTCTTACCGCTGCCGTTCATGCCGACGACCGCGAGTCGCTGCCCGATGTGCAGCTTCATGTTGAGACCCTGTAATGCGTACGTGTCCGTACCCGGGTACTTGAACGATACATTGCGGAATTCAATCGCGTACTGGTTGTCGTCGCGCTTCTCGACGGGTATCGTACCCTTGTACAGTACGTCCTTGACATCGACGTATTCGAGTGTGGACTGCATACGGTGCGCCGTCACGTTGAACTCAGTCAAGTTGCGCGTCAGGCGTGCCAGTGCGTTGAAAAACTGAAAAATCGACGATGCGTACTTGACAATCGCACCCACACCGAGCATCCCCATCGCGCCTTGCAGCACGACAAACAGGTACGCTCCGCCTTGTAGCAGTCCCTGTGTCAAACCCATGACGAATCCCGTGTTGGCGGATAGTCGCGCCATCGCGGCAACGTTGCTTGCGTTGATCTTGATGTCCTCGCGCAGATTTGTGCGAATCATCGGCAGCGCGTTGTACAGCCGCGTGTCCTTACCGTACTTGTAATCAAAGCCGCCCCAGATGAAGTATCCGAGAAAGCTCTTTCTGTCCGAATCCTTGTGCATCAGTGAAACAAACTTGTTGTTGTTCGTCTTATAATGGATCGTACCAAATACCGTCACGCCCGCAAGCCCCGCGAGTATCGCTATGCCCGTGACGTTGTATACCATATTGCCCGATGTGAATAATGGTACGAGTATCGCGATTGATATGATTGCGCTGATCAGGTTTTCGATGATGTTCGGCACCAACCATATCACGGTATAAAATCCTGCGCCCCAATTATTATCACTCTTGATGCGGTTGCGTATGTCGTTGACGACAGGGCTGTCGAGCAGTTGATAGTCCATCGTCAGCGTACGGCGCATCATGCGCGTGTCGTACTTGCGTACGATGAGTTCGATGTGTACCTCGGCTGTCTTGCGGATATACGCGCGCAGCAGCGTGAGTGCGAAGATACCGCCAACGCCGCCGCCGGCGGTCAGTGCCAACTGTGCGACGCCCATGCCGGACGACAGTCCGTCGAGGATATACGCCGAGAGCAGGATGCCGACGTACGGCAGTGATGCGTCGATGATTGCGCCTACAACCATAGTGATCATCATGACGCGGTCAAGCTCCCAAACCATACGCGCCGTCTTGTACATAGACTTTACATCAAACCGTTTCTTCACGCACGTCGCCCCCCTTCTTGTAGTAGTGGCTCTGTACCTCAAACATGTGCGCATACTTGCCGCCTGCCGCAACAAGTTGATCGTGCGTGCCGACCTCGGCAGCTTTGCCATTGTCGAGGAATACGATGCGGTCGCAGAAGCGCGTACTCGCGAGACGGTGCGAGATGTAGAGTGCCGTCTTGTCGAGCGACAGCGCGTGGAACGATTCGTAGGTCTCACTCTCTGCGATGGGATCGAGTGCGGCCGTAGGCTCGTCGAGGATGAGGATCGGCGCATCTTTGTACAACGCGCGCGCCATGAGCAGCTTCTGCTGCTGTCCACCCGACAATACGACGCCGTCGTATACGGCCTTGCTCATGTAGCTGCGTATGCCGTCGGGATGCTTCGCCATCTCGCCATCTAATCCCACGCGTTTCAAGCAATCCGCGACGCGCGTCATGTCCGTCTGGTCGATGTGCTGCATAGAGATGTTCTCAGCGACGGTAAACGGCAGGATGCAGACGTCTTGGAATACAGCTGAAAATAGCTTGAATAGCTCGGTCTTGTCGTAACGGCTGATGTCTACGCCGTTGATCAGGATCTGCCCGCTTGTAGGCGTGTAGAATCCGCAGAGCAGCTTGACAATCGTCGTCTTCCCCGCACCGTTGACGCCGACGAGCGCGACCTTCTCGCCTGCGTCCATCGTCATGTTGAAGCCGTCGAGTACGTTGCCACCCTCGTCGTCGTATGCAAAGCATACGTTGCGGAACTCGATGCTGAGGCGCTTGGTATCGGGCAGCGGCAACCCCTGCCCTGTGGGCAAAGTATCGGGCAATTCGAGAAATGTGCGCAGGTCGCATACTTGCAAGTTGGCGACGTTGATGGTGTTCGCACACTCGACGATGCGTCCGACAAACCCTGAGAAGCCCGTGATCGCACCGAAGTACAGCATAAAGTCGGCGACGCTGATGGTCTGGGTCGTCACTGCCCAGATCAGGTACACATACGCGACGCCGTCGCGCACGAGCAGCGTAGCGGCATTGACCGCACCCGCCATAAAATACCGCTGCTGCACTGCGCGGTGTATGACCGCAGCCGCGTCGATGAGACGGTCGCGCATGTCGAGGAGCCAGTCGGCCATGCCGTAGAGGCGTATGTCCTTGCCTATCGCGGTATCGGCCGCCGTGCGTTCGGTGTAGAAGATCTTGTTGGCGACATCCGACTTCTCATCCTTGCGCGTATACTCGTACTGCTGCGCGTGCCGCGTCGACCAGTAGTTGATAAACGACAGCGCCACGAGTGCGAGCATGATCCATACGTTGAGCGTCGATATGATGCTCGAGTAGAGGATGAAGCACAGGCACGCGACGAAGATGTCGACCATATTTTGCATGACGCGCGACGTACCTGACCAGTCGCCGCTCGACAACGACTGGTTCGCGCGATACAGCAGATCGAGCGATGTTACCTCGATGTGCATGTAGTCGCACGTCAGCTTCTTATAGAAGATCTTGGTGTAGTAATAGATGCGCATGTGGTTGCTCATCATGTACTTGCCTTGCTCGGCCGCCCGCGCAATCGC
>CAYPOE010000286.1:0-2807 GCA_964412285.1 uncultured Eubacteriales bacterium
CTTAAATTAACATAATAAGAATTAATAAAAATCGAAAAAATAAATATTGGATATATTATATTATGAACTTCACCAACATGAACTATAATTTTACGTTCAATTCTATTATAAAAGTATGGATAATATTTTAACATAATAAATAGCCTTTGTCAAATAGAACTGCAACCCTTTGTGAACCACACCAAACCTCACACGGGCAAAAGTTCAGGTAACGTTCAGACGCCGGACAAGCGTAGATCAGACAACCGGTATACAATCGTTACAACAGATCATAGCGCTCATTTGGATTTTGACGCGAGCTGTGATATGATTTATGATGACATGATATATCAGCGAAGATTAGAGAAGGGGGTGCGGCGATCATGGCCAAGATACTCATATGCGACGACGAGGCGGGTCTGCGTGCGGTGATCAAGCGATATGCGATATTCGAGGGACACGAGGTCTCCGAAGCCGGCGACGGCATGGAGGCTGTTGAACTCTGCCGAGCGCAAACGTTCGACATCATCATTATGGACGTCATGATGCCGCATCTCGACGGCTTTTCGGCGGTCAAGGAGATCCGCAAAACGGCGGATACGCCCGTCATCATGCTCTCGGCGCGCGGCGAGGAATACGATAAGATTCTGGGATTCGAGGTGGGCGTCGACGATTATGTCGTCAAACCATTTTCTTCCAAGGAGATCATGCTGCGGATCGGCGCCATCTTGCGGCGTGCGGCCAAGCGTGCGACCGCCGCGTCAAATGACGACGGACACGTCGTGTTTGAAAAGGACGGACTCAAGGTCGATCTGACCGCGTACAAAGTCTTCATCGACGGCACACAGGCCGACATGGCGCCCAAGGAGTACGACCTGTTGTTCTTCCTGATTCGCAACCGCAACATTGCCATCCCGCGCGAGAAGATTCTTACAGAGGTTTGGGGCTACGACTACTACGGTGACGACCGCACGCTCGACACCCATATGAAGCTGTTGCGCAAATCGCTCGGCCCGTACGCGGGTTTTATTACAACCCTGCGCGGGTTGGGGTATCGATTCGACGGATAGATGCGTATACGCACACTGCGCCCCTGCCTGGGAAGGTGGGACGCAGTGTGCGTATGTGTGATATGGCCCTGTCGCGCGTGTTGTGTAGATCGCAGGGGACGATGGGTATAGATAGAGACAGAGACGAGAATGTCCCGCTTTCTTAGTATTTCCCGGCATAATCGCCGCCTGCGTGGAGAGCCAAGACGCCATTGTTCGCAAATCGCCTAACGGGTTCCGAATCGGGTACGCTTGGATTGGAAAGCGTGATGCCTTGCGTCTCCGTTAACTTGAACTTAGAAATCAGCTCTTTCAGAGAATTGGCCTGTCCGGATAGTTCTTCGCTGGCGGCGGCACTCTCCTCGCTGGTGGCGGAATTGGTCTGTACAACTGCGGAAATCTGATCTATGCCAATAGAGATTTGTGTAATAGAGACAGTTTGTTCCTCGCTCGCCTTGGTGATTCCGTCGATCAATGCCGTCGCTTGATCCACACTTCCGACTGCCCGATGTAAATCCTCTGCCGTAGTATTTGACAGCCTCACCCCTTCAGATACCGAGTTTACGGCGTCTTCAATGAGTGCAGTGGTACTCTTTGCCGCTTCCGCCGATTTCCCCGCAAGGTTCCGCACCTCTTCTGCAACCACTGCAAAGCCCTTCCCAGCCTCTCCGGCGCGGGCGGCTTCAACGGAAGCATTGAGCGCCAATATATTGGTCTGGAACGCAATGTCCTCGATCGTCTTGATGATCTTGCTGATCTCTGTAGACTTTGCATCTATGGCATTCATAGAGGACATAAGCCTCTGCATTTGTTGATTGCTCAAGTTGATGGCATTCGCGGCGTCCATCGAGGCTTCGTTTGCTTTAGAAGAGCTCTCGGCATTCTGTTTGACTTGAGAAGATACTTGCGTTATGGTCGCCGATAATTCTTGCAGGGAACTCGCTTGTTCGGTAGCGCCTTGCGCCAAAGCCTGTGCGCCCGAGGATACTTGCAGCGAACCGAAGGATACATGGTCGGCCGCCGTTTTAATCTGCAAAATGATCTCAGACATCTTGGCTACGACCTTTTTGATCGATGTTTCAATGGTCTGGAAATCGCCAATAAACGGTTTGGACATCGGCCTTAACACAAAATTATTGTTAGCCAATTCCCCCATCGCATAATCTATATCGGCTATATAAGTCTGAAACAAGGACATGGCTTGACGCATAGAATCTGACAGAAGTCCAAGTTCGTTTTTGCTGTGGTATGCAATATCGAAGTTCAAGTCACCCGCCGACAGCTTTCTGCCCACTGCCTCAAGTTCGATAATGGGCTTACTGATTCCCTTCGCGGTCGTAATGGCCAAGACAAAAGAGATAGACAGCGAAAGCAAGATGGCAATCATACAAAAGATCATCGTAGATTGCGCTTTGGCATCCATCTGATTGGAGGTACGTTCCCCCTCGGCAATTTTATTTTGCATCATTTCTTCGAGTGCGGAAACAGCGTTATCGATCGCGGGCGCACCTTCCTTTATCCACAGCTCATATGCGTCTGCGTGGACTTGGTTTGGGTTTTCCATAGCCATTTCTATTACCTGATCGCGTGCGGCGCGATACTGCGCTACGTACTTTGTATAGGCCTTCCATTTGGCCTTATTTTCATCGGTTTGCAATTTGGCTTCGATGATGGGCATCAGCTCATCGCCTACGCTAGCCGCATATTGCAATTTTCCAAGGGCTTCATTGACGGCGTTGGCGTCCCTTAAAAAGATGACGTCTCGAATATACGCGCGCG
>CAYPOE010000287.1:0-2785 GCA_964412285.1 uncultured Eubacteriales bacterium
CGCCGCCGGATGGGGTGTGAGCATCGGGGTCAACGCCGTGACTGCGCTCGTCGTTGGCATACTCGGGATACCGGGGTTCGTCATGTTACTCGCGCTGCGCACCGTGTTCGCGTAGCCGCCGCAATAGGGGCCATGCCCTATTGCTTGATCTTGAATAAGTCTTTGATATACGCGTAGGGATCTAAGTCGGGAGGTAGCAGAATGCCGCCGAAGATGCCCATCAGAAAGCCCGCCGCGAATGCCGTGTCGGGCTTCTTAATCATGCGATAGACTGAGCAGACCGCGATGGTTACGGCCCCGAGCTGCGAGTACATGGCGTTGACGATGACCGTGTGCGTGAACAGGTATGCCGTGGCCATACCGAGTACGAAACCGAGCAATGCAATGGCGAATTTACGTTTCATCTTGCGCGTGAGGCGAAAGCGCAGCTTGCGCTGCAACTGGCGTTGCAAGTTGCGCGGTATAATCGGGGGTAGTGTCATCATGAGCAAATGTGTCCTGTGATTTTCTTGATTTTTGTGATTCTCTGTGTAGTGGGATTATAGGCCGAGCTGTACGTTGTTAATCAGCGTCCACGTATCGGGGGCGGCGAATACCGAACTCCACGACGCGACGCCTGCAAGTCCGAGACTCTGTGCCAAGAAGATGCGGCGGGCAATCGAGTAGTCGTCCTCGAGCCAGAGTTTGTAGCTACCGGAGTTATCGCTCCACTGCGCGAGGTTGAGGCCGTTCTTTTCATCGAATGTGATGGCCGGCTTGTTTTCAGTGACGGCCTTCTCCTGTGACGCGAAGCCTACCGCTGTCGACTTGACGACCTTGCCTGTGCTGTCGAGCTGCCAGATGCGGGTGTAGAGCGGTATGCCGAGGATGAGTTTCTCAGGCGGGACCTCTTTGAGCGTGAGTTTGACGATGCTCTCCGTCCACGGTAGCGATGCGACAGGGCCGGGCACGCTGCTGCCTGCGCCGTACTCGTCGTAGGCCATGAGTACGATGTAGTCGGCCAGCTTGCCGAGCGCCGTACGGTCGTACGGCAACGACCACGACGGCGACGTCGGGTCGTAGTGCGTGACGTCGATCGAGAGCGTCAGCCCCTTTTCGCGCAGTGCGTCGGCGAGTTCCTGCATGTAATTCGTAAACGCGTCCTTGTCGGACTCGAACATGTACTCGAAATCGACGTTGATGCCCTCGAAGCCGTAGGTATCGGCGAGACTTACGATCTTGTCGATGGAAGCCTTGCGCGCGGACGGGTTGTTCAGGAACGCGCTGACCTGTTCGCGCGACAGCTTATCGTCGCGCTTGAACATCGGCCATACCTGCATACCGTTGTTGTGCGCCTTCTGCATGTAGTCGGCGCTCGCGTAGGATTGCAGCTTGAACCCACCATCGAGCGGCGTAAGATCAGCTTCTTTGTCCTCACTCTCGCTACGCGTGATGCTGAACCACGTCGGCGAGATGACGTTGACGCCGGGCATGGGTACGTCGGGGTACGGTACACCCTTGCGGTACATCTGCTGCCATGTCATATTGATCATAGATACCTCGTGGATGTCGGGCACAGGGATGGGATCCCGCGTCGGGGTGGGAGCCGGGGTAGCCGTCGGCGTGTGACCTGTCTCCGAGAAGTCCGTGTCGGCGACACCAAATGTAGACTCGTTAGAGCGCAGGATCGTTGCGAGTGCCGAGACGACTTCGCCGCGCGTCGCGTTTTGTGTCGGACGAAAGCCGCCGTTCGCGTCCATGACCCCATAGGATACGACATAATTGATTGCGTCATAGTATACATATTCAGGCGGTACGTCGCTTATGTCGGTGATGAACATCGCCATGATCTTGGTCTGTCGCTGGAGCATCAGTGCGACCTGTTCGCGCGTCACATTGTCGCCGGGCAGGAAGTGGTTGTTGCCGTCGCCGACGGTCAATCCCAACACGCGCGCCCGGCGCGTCACATCGTAGTACCACGCGTCATCGGGTACGTCTGCAAATGGCTCAATATCCGTTAAGTCTTGCCCGTCGTCAGTGTAGAAGCAGCGCAAGAGGAGCGCGATGGCTTCGGCACGCGTGACGGGGTTATCGAGGTTGGCGTTGCCGTTTTCGTCGCCCAGGAATAGTCCCTTGCCGAACAAGTATAGCGCGTCGTTGCCTGCGGCGTGACCGTCCACGCCATGCAGTGCGGGCGGGTTGCCACCTGCTTCACTCGTGTCGATCGCTGTCGCAGCCTCGTCGGCACGGACAGATATGCCCATGCACAGCCATGCCGCGCACAACCATAGGGCACTCAAACGTTTTATCATATGTACCTCACAATAATGTTTTCCCCGTCCTGTAGCCTTGCGCTATAAGACGGGGAAGTCGTATGTCGTGCGATTCGGATTATATTCTAATCTATTCTAATCAAAGACTACGGCGCTGAAGTCCTCTGAAGAGGCGGACTGCTCGGCATTGGTTGGAGGAGGAGCCTCGGTCGCCGGGGTTTCGGCGGGTTGCTCCGACCACGCCGCGTCAGGCTGTGCCTCGGGTGCGGGTTCAGGCGGGGGCGCAGCGCTATCCTCTGGATTCTCTGACCAGTTGGCGTCGGGCTGCGCTTCGGGTGCGTCGACGTACGCGTCGCCCGAGGCATCGACGTCGACCACCTCGTTGGACATCGCGGGTGTGGCTTCAGGCTGTTCCTCGGCCGGAGGCTCTTCGGATGCGACGCCCTCGGTAGGCGGCTCGCCGTTGATCTCGACGAGGTGTTCCATGGGGATATACACGCTGCGGTGCAAGAACTTCTTCTCGACGAGCTGGT
>CAYPOE010000288.1:0-2779 GCA_964412285.1 uncultured Eubacteriales bacterium
CAACCAACAGATGCGACGGTTTAACCGTCGCATCTGTTGGTATTAACCTACATGCTATACGCAATCGCGCCGCCTATGATCGTATGCGTAATGTCGTACGCCTGATCCGCGATCACGACGTCGCCCATGCTTCCGACCTCGAGCGCGCCGACGTCGGCGCGACCGATCAGCGTCGCGGGATTGTGCGTACCCATGCGCATCGCCGTCTCGAGCGTGTAACCTGCCTCGATCAGATTGCGCACGCCGTTCCAGAGTAGACCGATGCTGCCTGCAATCGTACCGTCTGCCAACGTCGCACGCCCATTGCGTACGATGACCTGCTGTCCGGCGAGACCGTAACTGCCGTTGCCGAGTGCCGCCGCGCGCATGGCGTCGCTGACGATCACGCACTTGTCCAATCCGTACGACGCCACGGCCATCTTGTAGATCGAGGGATGTAAATGTACGTTGTCGCAGACGAGTTGTACGTAGATGCCCTTGTCGTACGCCGCGCCCACGATGCCCGCGTTGCGGTGATGCCAGCGCGTGTGTGCGTTGTAGAGGTGCGTGACGCAGCTTACGCCTTCGTCCATGAATGTGCAGGCTTCATGATAATCGGCCGCCGAATGTCCGATGTTGATCACGACCCGATCCCGTACGCGGCGCAAAAACTCTGTACCGCCGCGTAGTTCGGGTGCAATCGTGACCATCTTAATGTGCGGATATTTCAGTACATAATCTGCGTCGGGGTCGCGCAGTAGTTTTTCGTCGTGCGCGCCCTTGAACAGCGGGTTGAGGAATGGCCCCTCCATGTGGTACCCGAGTACGCGCGAACCCGCCGTATAGCTGTCGGGCGATACCTCGAATACTTTCGCCAAGTCGCTCAACTCGCCCGACGCCGTCGTAGGCAGGAAACTCGTGACGCCGTAGCGCGGCAGTACTTTCGCGATGTGTGCGACGGCTTTGGCGCCGTCCTGCGCGTCGCTGCCATCTGCGCCGTGGATGTGTATGTCGATGAGTCCGGGCAGCACATACCGCCCTGTCGCGTCGA
The DNA here is from genome assembly GCA_964412285.1 of uncultured Eubacteriales bacterium. Lineage (GTDB taxonomy): Bacteria > Bacillota > Clostridia > Monoglobales > CAYZNM01 > CAYZNM01. Next base: position 1,031 of record CAYPOE010000288.1, read on the forward strand.
TGACCTCGCCGTTGGACGACAGATTCTGTCCGATCTCTGCGATGCGCCCGTTGTCAATGCGTACATCGGCGACGGTGAATGTACCGTCGGGTAGTAATACGTTGCCGTTACGGATGAACATCATAATCCTCCCGTTCGCTTGTTTGATTGCTCTGACGATGTTGCTTATCTCACTTCTTCAAGCGTTTCATCACATCATTGCCGCCGCGGCCAAAATAGTCGTGCAGCAGCTTGTACTCAGCGTAGAGCTTGTCGTACTTGGCGACGTTGTCTGGGTTCGGCTTGTACGTGTTGGCGTCGACGCCGCCCATGAGTTTGGCACAGGTGTCGATGTCGTCGTAGCCGCCGTTCGCCGCACCCGCAGCCAAGCAGCCGAACATCGCGCTACCGAGTGCCGGGGCCTGTGTCGAACGCGCGATGTAGATCTCCATGCCAAGCACGTCGGCATAGATCTGCATGGTCAGCGGATCCTTCTTGGCGATACCGCCCGCCGCGTAGAACTTGTCGACCGCGAGTCCTGCGCCGCGGAATCCCTCGACGATCATGCGTGTGCCGTACGCCGTCGCTTCGATCAACGCGCGGTACATCTCTTCAGGCTTGGTGCGCAGCGTCATACCGAGCATCATGCCCGTGAGGTCTACGTCGACGAGTACCGAGCGATTGCCGTTCCACCAGTCGAGCGCGACCAAGCCGTTGCCACCGGGTTCGAGCGCTTCGGCCTTCTGCATGAGTAGGCGGTAGATGTTGATGCCCTTGTTTTCGGCCTCCTGCGTGTAGGCGGCGGGGACACAGTTCTCGACGAACCACGCGAAGTGGTCGCCGACGCACGACTGTCCGGCCTCGTATCCCATGAAGCCGCCGAGGATACCGTCCTCCACCACGCCGCACATGCCCTCCATGATCTTCTCTTCTTTGGCGAGCAACATGTGACAGGTCGACGTACCCATGATGGCGAGCATGGAGCCGGCCTCTGTGATGCCCGCAGCGGGTACGGTGACGTGCGCGTCGACGTTGGCGACTGCAACCGCGATGCCCGGACGCAGTCCGCAGCGTGCGGCAAATGCCTCTGTGAGTTCCCCGGCCTTGGCACCTTGCGGGTAGATGTTCGTTGAGAGCTTCTTCTCAACGATGTTGCGCAGTCGCTCGTCGAGCGCGGCGTAGAAGTCGGCCGACGGATAACCGTTGCGTTTGTGATACAGCGCCTTGTAGCCTGCCGTACACGAGTTGCGCGCCTCGATGCCGGTCATCTGCCAGATCACCCAGTCGGCGGCCTCAAGGATGCGATCGCAGTCGTCGTAGATATACGGCGCTTCATCGAGGATCTGCATGACCTTGGGTACGAGCCACTCGCTGCTGATCTTGCCGCCGTACCGCTTGAGCCAATCCTCACCGCGCTCGGTTGCGATGGCGTTGAGCTTGTTGGCCTGACCCTGTGCGGCGTGGTGCTTCCAGAGCTTGACGTACGCGTGCTTGTCGGTCTTGTACTTATCAGTCAGACAGAGCGGCGTACCGTCGGCGTACGTGGGCAATATCGTGCAGGCTGTGAAATCGATGCCGAGGCCGATGACGTCGGCCGCGTCGACTTTGCCCTCTTGCAGCGCACCTTGGATCGTGTGCGCGGCGCAGTCGATGTAATCCTGCGGGTGTTGGAGCGCGAAGTCGGGCGGCAACTTCTCGTGGGTGCCGCAGAGTGCCTCGTCCATGACGCCGTGCGGATACTCCATCGCGCACGAGCTGACCTCGGCACCA
>CAYPOE010000289.1:0-2752 GCA_964412285.1 uncultured Eubacteriales bacterium
TAGGTCAAAGCCCACGTTAAAGAATTTTAGCGTGGGCTTTGATTTATATTCACAGCTCATTTTCTGAAAAGGACGGAATGAACATAAAGGGAAACTTTATGAATATTATGCAAAGTCTGGATTCTAAAATCGAACTTGTCAAAATGTTCATCGACAATACGCCGATTGCCTATGTCATTTTGGATAAGGATTATCGGATCCACTATATCAACGAAAGTTTCGCCAAGTTGCGGAATCTCGATATGGCGACAACGATCGGCGACCGCTGTTATAATCTATCAAACGGCGGCGTGCGCTGCGGAAACTGCTCTGTCGCCGCGGCGTTGCGTTCCAGGAAGAAAGAGTTCATCTCTCGCAAGGATGTGTTCTCGGATGGTTCTGTGCGGTTCATCGATGATTACGCGATCCCGCTGCAATACGACGCGCAGGGCGAGGTCGAGTACATCCTCGAAATCATGATCAATCGTACGCAGGAGATGTTGGCGCGCGAACAACGCAACAAAGATTATGACGAGATACTCGCGATACTCACATCATTGCTCGAGGCGAAAGACAGCTATACCGCCACCCATTCCGATCACGTGCGAAAACTATCGCTGAATCTCGCCCGCACGATGGGCTTGTCGCCCGATGAGGTGTTTGAAATCTCCGTCGCCGCAAGTCTGCATGACATAGGCAAGGTCGACATTCCAGATTCCATCATCAACAAACCCGGCAAGTTGACCGACGAGGAATTCGCCACCATCAAGAGTCACCCCGTCGTGTCGTATAGTATTCTCGACGGCCTGACGAGTTTCGCCAATATACGCGATACCGCGCGCCATCACCACGAACGCGTGGACGGTCATGGATACCCAGACGGTTTGACGGGAGACGAGCTTTCGATCGGCGCCAAGATTATCGCCGTTGCCGATACGTATGACGCCATTACAACGACGCGTTCCTATCGCAAAGCGTTGACGCACGAGTACGCTTTGTCGGAAATCACCAAGGTGGCGGGTACGCAATTGGATAAGACGGTGGCCGAAGCCTTTGTGCATATGGATTTTGGCGACATGGTGGATACGTTGTATGATACCTCCGCCAAAAAGAAGGATGCGGGACAAGTCGAGCGCATTGTAACCCAACAGTCTGAGGCGGACAAAAGCGCAAGCGATGACGATGGCGCATTGCCACGAATGACCGAGATCGATCAAGAACATCTGTTGAGCGAGATCTTCGAGCATACGCCTTGCGGATACATTTTGATGGACAGAAACCGCAAGGTTCTGTACGCCAGCGAATACTTCCTAGACTACATGGGACTCACGCAAGAAGGCGTCCTGAACCGCATCTGCTACGAAGCCGGCGGCATCAGCGCACAACCTTGTGAAAACTGTTCGATCGAACGCGCGTTATTGAGCGGCAAAACGGAGTACATGCGGCAGGAGCAATTCACCAACAACGGGCGCAAGATCTTTGACTTATACGGCGTGCCACTGACAGAAGCCGACGGCCGCATCGAATATGTGATCGAGATCATCATCGATCGCACGGCGGAAGTCCAACTCGAACGCGCGCGCGAACAAGACTTCAAGACGCTCATCGGTATGCTCGGTGAAATATTCAACAGGCAGAAAGAAGAGTTAGACGAGCACAGGCTCTCCGAACAGATCATCGCCCTGAGAAGGCGACTCAACGAACTGCTCTACAAAAAGGCGTTGTAGGGGTGGCCGGCCCCTTGGAACGCTTGCATGAGGGTCTTGTGATCATGAGGGCAATCAGAGGATGTGCAATATGCCTAAATCCAAAACCATACTGATTGTAGAGGATGAACCCAAAATAGCCGAAGCAGTCGAGGCTTATCTTCAAAAGAATCATTTCAAGACGCTTGTGGCGGCAGACGGCAGACAGGCGTTATTTCTTTTTGAGAAGCATCATCCCGATATGGTCATACTTGACTTGATGCTGCCGCTGCTATCCGGCGAGGAGGTCTGTCGAGCCATACGAGAACAATCGCGCATACCCATAATCATGTTGACGGCAAAGGCGAGCGAGGACAACAAAATCGATGGCCTGAACCTCGGCGCCGACGATTACATGACCAAACCCTTTTCGCCGAGAGAACTCGTGGCGCGGGTGAATAGTCTGTTCCGCCGGTGCGACGACGGCATATCGCCCTTCTCGAATCTGATGCGTTGGAACCACGGCGACTTAGAGGCGGATTTCAATACGTACACGGTAAAAAAGCGCGGGGTCGTGGTCGCCCTCACGCCCAATGAATTGAAGATTTTTTCATCCATGGCGAAGTATCCGAATAAAACCTTCACGCGCGACGAACTCATCGAGGTCGCCTTTGGCATGGATTTCGACGGCTTCGACCGAACCATCGACAGCCACATCAAAAATCTGCGCAGTAAAATCGAAGACGACACCGCGAATCCTGTGTACATCCTGACGGTTCGCAGAGTGGGGTATAGGTTCGGAGGGGTGACGTGTGCAGATGAGTCTTAAAGCGAGGCTGATTCTATCGTATACAACCTTGGCCGTGATACTGGTTTTTTCGCTGATGTTCATCTCCAATTTCCTGCTCGAGAAGCAGTTCCAAGGCTATATCAAAAAGAATCAGGAACGGAAAAATAAGGATTACGTGGCGGCTATACAAAAAGAACTCGAAGCAGGACAAGGACTATCGGCCACGGTGCTCTTGCCTTTGGGGCAAATGGCCTTGGAAGAAGGCTTCATTTTGATGGTCAGCTACGAGCGGGGCGAA
>CAYPOE010000290.1:0-988 GCA_964412285.1 uncultured Eubacteriales bacterium
ACGGAGCGTAAAATATAAAATGAATGCGCTTTTTGTTTCGGGTTAAACCCTATTTAGGTGTAGCTAAGCGCTAACTACAAGAGAACCTCCATAGTCACTACCTAAATAAGCAAGCTACTTCATAGGTCATACTTAGTATATGTCAAATCACGTAAAATGTCAACACCTAATTATAACATACACACCAATTATCCTATCACGGGATATCGTGGGGAACTATTATGTTTGACGTACTCAACATCGGCATACTCGTAGCGGACGTCATCGCGCGTCCCGTCGACCGCATCCCCGAGCGCGGTAAGCTCGGCCTCTGCGACAAGATCAGTCTGCACACGGGCGGCAACGCCATGAGTTGCAGCATCGACATTGCCAAGCTCGGCGGACGTTCGGCGATCATCGGCAAGGTCGGCGGCGATATGTTCGGCGAATATCTGATGAGTGAATTGCATAAGTACGGCGTCGATACGCGCGGTATCGTGCGCGACCCGGCCGTCGCGACGTCGACGACGATTGCGCTGACCGACAGCGGGGGCGAACGCACGTTCATCCACTGTGCTGAGAGCAACGACGCGTTTGGCGAGACTGACATCGATTACGACGTCGTCGCGGCGTCGAACATCGTGTTTGTCGGCGGTACCTACTTATTGAAACGGTTCGATGGCGAACAGACGGCGGTCGCACTCCAAAAGGCCAAGACCATGGGGAAGATCACCGCGCTCGATCCGTGTTGGGATGATACCGGGCGGTGGATGGAGGTACTTGCGCCGTGTCTGCCACACCTCGACTACTTCTTACCGTCGCAAGCCGAGGCCGAGATGCTGTCCGGCACGACCGACGTGTTTGGCATGTCGCAATGCTTTCTCGAACGCGGCGTGAAGCGCGTGGTCATCAAGCTCGGCGCGGACGGCTGCTTCTTCCGCAACGGACTCGACGACAAAGGCACGTATCTGCCGACCTTCCCGGGCGGCGCGGTGGAGAAAGGAGTGAC
>CAYPOE010000290.1:998-2747 GCA_964412285.1 uncultured Eubacteriales bacterium
GCGGCGCGGTCGATACGACGGGCGCGGGCGACGCGTTCTGCGCGGGTGCGCTGTATGCGCTGTCGCAGGGTGCGACGCTCGCCGAGGCGTGTCGGCACGGCAACGCGGTGGGTACCGCGTGCGTGAGCGGCGTCGGTGCGACGGCGGGCGTGAATCGGGATGCGGTCGAGCGGATCCTGAATGGTCAGCAATAGAGCCATGGTGTAATGATATGAATGAGATTATCTTCTCGGTAAAGCAATGTGACGATGGCGCATACGAAGCAGTTGCGTTGGGCCATTCGATTTATACCGAATGCGACAGTTATGATGAATTGCACGATACGTTGCGCGACGCCGTACGCTGCCATTTTGATGAGGATCAGCGACCTGCAATCATACACGCGCACATTGTCAAAGACGAGATCATCAAGGTATGAGAATACCGCGTGATATGGATGCTGATGCCCTTGTGAAAATCCTGCGTAGATGGGGGTATCGCATCATCAGACGAGAAAGTACGCATATTAGGCTTTGCGGTATGACGCCGAATGGTGAGCACAATATCACTGTGCCGGATCATCATCCTATCAGGATCGGCACATTACAGGCGATCATCAGAGATGTATGCTCGATGCATCGTGTGAGTATCGAGGAGTTGTTACGTAAAAAGTAGCTGTCAGTGGCTGTCAGTAGCCATATATGTATACGGGTTATCGATCACAGGAGGATCTATGCACAACCCCATCATTGACAACATCCTCGCGCGGCGCAGCATCCGCGCGTTCACCGACGAGATTGTTTCACGTGAAACATTCGACGTTTTGTTACACGCCGCGATGGCCGCGCCGTCGGCCTGCAACTTGCAGCCGTGGGAGTTCGTCGTCGTCGACGACCCCGCCGTGCTGGAGCAGCTCTACGGTATGATCCAGTTTGGCGCATCGGGCAAACCGTGCGCGATCGTCGTGTGCGGACGCACGCAGCACATCCCGTGGGGCGACGGCGGTTACGCCATCGACTGTGCGGCGGCGGTGCAGAATCTGCTGCTGGCCGCTACGTCGCTCGGACTCGGCACGCTGTGGATCGGGTCGCACGACGAAGCCAAGGTGCGCGAGTTACTCAGCATACCCGAACCCATCAAGGTCATGAGTGTGATCTACGTCGGACATCCGGCGATTGAGCGTATCCCCTGCACGTGGTACACGCCCGACGCCGTGTATTACAACGGCTACGACGCGTCGCGGCAACGTACGATGCGTACGATGGACGATTTGCGGAAGGATCAGTAAGAGCATAGCGCATAGAACATAGTGCATAAGGGATAGAGAGATAGAGAGATAGAGAGATAGAGAGGGATAGAGGATCATGGACGCTACTACATTCAAACAGCAGTTTATCGCCGCGTACGGCGACAGCGACGTACCTGTGCGCGTGTTCAACGCGCCCGCGCGCGTCAACCTAATCGGCGAACACATCGACTATAACGGCGGCACGGTGCTGCCCGCCGCGCTCGATATGGGCATACAGTGCGCGGCGCGGCTCAACGGCGAACGCGTCGTACGGATCCGCGTGACGGATCTCGACGGCGAGTGGGTGACGTCGCTCGATGATTTGGCGGCAGGGAAGGCGCACGCGTTCGGCTCGTACCAGATCGGCGTGTTCGATGAGATGCAGAAGGCGGGCTACACGCTGATGGGCTGCGACCTGTTGTATCATTCGACGATGCCGATCGGTGGCAGCGGACTGTCGTCCTCGGCCGCGTACGAGGTCT
>CAYPOE010000291.1:0-2739 GCA_964412285.1 uncultured Eubacteriales bacterium
ACTGCATAAGTATGCCGAGGTGCCTTTGGGGTTGATTGGTTTTTTGTAGTGGTTACGGGAATTGTCCACTCCCAAAAACAGAAAGTAGTTGACAAATCTTGAAATATATATTACAATTGTATGGTATATGAGAAGGAGGAGTTTACACATTTTATGAGCACCTACATGGCAAAGAAGGCGGATATACGCCGCAAGTGGTATATAATAGATGCTGCGGGCAAACCGCTCGGACGCGTCGCCTCGGCTGCCGCTACAATCCTTCGCGGCAAACACGAGCCCACCTATACGCCCCACGCCGACTGCGGCGACTGCGTCATCATCATCAATAGCGATAAGGCGGTACTGACAGGCCGTAAGCTCGAACAAAAGTATCACTATCGTTATACGGGTTGGGTCGGTAATATGAAGGCCACTCAATACAAGGACATGATGCAGTATCGTAGCGATAAGGCTATGGAACTCGCGATCAAGGGTATGCTGCCCGCGACGACAGTCGGTCGCGCATCGCTCACGCGTCTGCGCGTCTATAAGGGCGATGAGCATAAGCAAACAGCCCAGAACCCCATCAAGTGGGAGAGAATAAACTAACTGTATAAGAGGTAAGGATAGGGTATGATAGTCACACACAACGGCACAGGTAGGCGTAAATCTTCGACGGCGCGCGTGCGCATCATGGAAGGCACCGGCGTCATCACCATCAACAAGCGCAGCATAGACGATTTCTTCGGTCTTGAGACGCTCAAGCTCATCGTCAGACAGCCGTTCGGCGTCACCGATACCATCGGTCGATTTGATTGTATCGCCAATGTATCGGGCGGCGGCGTCACAGGTCAAGCGGGTGCCATTCGCATGGGTATCGCACGCGCACTCATCAAAATGGATCCTGAGCTGCGTCCCGCACTCAAGGCGGCTGGTCTGCTTACGCGCGATCCGCGTATGAAAGAGCGCAAGAAGTACGGACTCAAGGCCGCTCGTCGCGCTCCGCAGTTCTCCAAGCGTTAATTTGGACAGAACTGTATTGTTATATCAAAATTGAATTCACAACGCCGTTCTGAATATTTGATATAATAAGGCATTGTCAGTTATCTATTTGATGGTATTTTAACAACTGTGACGATATGTCGCTAGTTGTGTAAAAATTTTATACAGATAGATCATTGAGAAGATGTCATATTTTTCCTTGATTCGCATATAATGTTATATGCGGCCCATTCTGTGCCGCAACGCAATCGTCGCATCAATTATGACAAGCATGGGGTTTTCGTGCGGGCGGCGATCTGTGTAACGTCATTATATGTGGAGGTATGAATGGCAGATGCATGTAGACGGCAAGTGCTGATACGCGTCGCAGTAGTGATCCTGTTTATCATATCACTCTCAGCGCAGACTTGGCAAGGTGTTATCTACTCGCTCTCAAAACAAGTAACAATAGTAGATAACGGCAACGCTCTGAGCGTCCCCTACGAGGATGGTCAGACCGTTGACGATATATTGCGGTTAGCGGGCATAAAGCTCGGTATGGGCGATACGGTCGACCCGCCGTTGGACACGCCCGTCAGTGACGGTTGCAGCGTTGTAATCAGTCGCGCCATGTTTGTCGTCATCAACAACGGCAACCAAAAGATGTTCTCTATGGTGGGACCCATGAGTGTGTCAGGACTCCTCAAGGATCACGATATCCCCGTGGACGACACAGTCAAACTCAATGTCAGTCCGACCGCCGGCGTAACCGATGATATGGAAATTGACATTACCTACACGCGTAGCAATGACATCATTGTGACGGAGGTCATTCCGTTCGAGACGCGTGAGGTATCTGATGACACAATCTTTATAGGCGAATCAAGGATCATTCAGCAAGGTGCCGAAGGCGAGTTATGTAACGTCTATAGGCTGTATTACGAAAATGATAGATTGGTCAGTCGTACGTTCGAGCGTTCATACGTCAATGTAGAACCCGTCGAGCAGCTCGTCGGCATCGGTACAAAGCCCGAGCCGACTCCCACTCCCACACCGACGCCCAAACCTACGGCGACGCCCAAACCTACACCAAAGCCTACACCCAAGTCATTGCCCGAATCGGAGCTGATGTCGCGTGGTGGTAGCGAGTTCCGCTATAGCACGGTACTCGATATGACGGCATACGCGTATACGGCAGGCGTCGAGAGTACGGGTAAAAATCCCGGTGATCCCGGTTATGGCATCACGGCATCAGGTATGTCGGCGCAACGAGGCGTTGTGGCAGTTGACCCGAGCGTTATACGTTTGGGATCGCGGCTCTATATCGAGTCCTACGACGGTTCATGGTCATACGGTTACGCGATAGCCGCTGATACAGGCAAGAACATCAAGGGCAACAAGATCGATCTCTTTATGGATACCCGCGATGAGGCCATTCAGTTCGGCAAACGCAGTTGCAGAGTCTATATCTTAGACGAATAGCGCACATATTGTATATGTGACGCACCCCATTACCAAAACACCCCGTTCACAGCGGGGTGTTTTGGTATCATGGCGAGATGTCGTGTATACATCGCTTTATATGCATCACGTTTGAAGACACGCAAACGGTGTATCTGTACAGCCATAGCGAAGAAGCCGTTGCCTTGGCGCAACGAGTGGCAATACCACATGCACCCTACACCAAAAGTTACATACCGAATTATACGATTGCCCCTTCGTCGTATCCCTCATCGTACGCAATAGATCTGTTGTCAAAAACCGAACGTGTAGATGCAG
>CAYPOE010000292.1:0-2734 GCA_964412285.1 uncultured Eubacteriales bacterium
CGTCATTGGGTTATTATAGACTACAAAAAAAGAGATTACCGTAGGAGGTACACTTGAAGAAACTCATTGCTTTGTTATTGGCTGTCGTCATGATAGCCGCGCTCGCGACGGGCTGCGGCGGCAATAACGCTTCGACGACGGATTCCGCATCTACGTCGAAGGCAGATACATCGCCGACGGACTCCGAGTCGGACAACGCAGCCACATCAGATGCGGACGCGACAGCCGGCGCACCCGTGACCATCTCGGCACTCATCAACTACGGCAACGTGTTGACGGTGGAGCCGCAAGAGATGCCGTCCTTCCAAAACTTCGAGAAGGACATGAACGTCAAGATTGAGTGGCAGATCATCCGCAGCGGTTGGGATGAACAAAAGACGTTGCTCTTGGCGTCCAACGATCTGCCTGATACATTCTGGGGCAATCGTACGCTCACCATAAGCGATATACAGACCAACCTCGATTCCTTCGTCCGACTCAACGATTACATCGAAAAGAGCGATAACATCAAGAAGATGTTCGCCGATGAGCCTGGCATGGAGTCGCTCGTCACCATGCCTGACGGCAGCATCTACAGTCTGCCGCACCGTATGCCGTTGCGTCCCGATACGTTCGACGGTCTGTATATCAACCAGACGTGGCTCGATACGTTGGGCCTGTCCGTACCCGATACGTTGGACGGCTTCTACGAGACGCTCAAGGCATTCAAGGAGAAGGATCCCAACGGCAACGGCATCGCGGATGAGATCCCCTACACCTTTACGGGTACGGGTACCTCGTTTGGCCCGTGGTGGATCTTTGGCACATTTGGCCTACAGGACAATATACTCGGAGGCGACAAGATCATCATTCGCGACGGCAAACTGCTGTACGGCCCCGCGCAGAACGAGTTCAAAGAGGCCATCAAGTATTATAAGAAGCTCTACGCCGAGGGTTTGATCGACGTCGAGGCGTTCACGCAGGACTGGGGTATGTGGCAGGGCAAGTGCCAGGCGGATCCTCAGATTGTCGGCGTAGCCGGCATGTGGACGCAGACTGCGCTGTTCGGCAACAAGAACGCGGTTGACTACACCGTACAGGTACCGTTAAAGGGTCCGGATGGCGTACAGCGTTGGCGCTCCAACCCGACCATGCTGCGTTCGTCGCCTGCAGCTTGGGTTATGTCGCAGAGCTGCCAGAATAAAGATGTCGCGTTCAATCTGATCGACTACATCTATAATCCTGAGAATTCCGTACAGCTGTACTTTGGTTCGTATGGCGTAGGACTCGACAACAGCAATCCCGACGACATCAAGATCATCAATCCCGAGGATTCCGAGAAGTCGTACGACGACTGGGTATGGACGAACAGCTTCGGCGATATGGGTCCGTACTATGTAAGTCGCGAGTTCGAGCAGAAGATCGAGCCGAACGCGTGGGTACTCGACAAGCGCAACATCGACCAAGTATATCAGCCGTACCTGCCCGATCCCAAGAATATCTTCCCGGTATTCATCTATACACCTGAAGCCAACAACGAGATCTCCGTACTCAAGACCGACCTTGACCGTTTGGTCAAGGAGAAGTTCGCGGCATGGACTACCAACGAGGCTGACATCGATGCTGAGTGGGATTCGTATCTTGAGCAGCTCGATTCCATCGGACTGCCGCGCCTCATGGAGATTTACAACGAGCGATACCAGCAAGCACAATAAGCCAACGCAACGCATCTCAACTGCAATCCACAACGCGTAATACACAACGACCCTCTCCTCGAAACGGAGGGGGTTCATAATTATGGGAGGTTCATCATAATATGGGTTTCTTCAGCATAGACGGCAACGCGCTCGTGCGTTCGTACCGCAACGAGACGCTGCGCATCGAGCCGTGGGGCGAGAACGGCGTCCGCGTCCGCGCGACCAAACTCGCGTCGTTTGACAACAACGACTGGGCATTGCTGCCGGTCGCGCCGTGTACGCCCACCATCACGATTGCGGAGGATGAAGCCGTACTCGTCAACGGCAAGCTGACCGTCAAGGTCAGCCCGTTCGGCAAGATTCGATATTACAATCAGCATGGCAAGTTGCTGCTGTGCGAGTATGTACGCAACATGGACGACTTCGAGGATTTCCAGAGCCTGAGTCCGCTGTTCCTGTCTGCGCGCGAATACAAGCCGATCGACGGCGATGGTTTCGGACTCACACTGCGGTTTGAGTCCGATCCCAACGAGAAGCTGTTCGGCATGGGCCAGTATCAGCAGCCCTATCTCGACCTCAAGGGCTGTACGCTCGAACTCGCGCAGCGCAACTCGCAGGCGAGCGTACCATTCTGCCTGTCCGACCTCGGCTACGGCTTCCTCTGGAACAACCCCGCCGTCGGTCACGTGACATTCGGCAAGAACATCACGGAGTGGCACTCCATCTCGTCTAAACAGTTCGACTTCTACTTTACGTGCGGCGATACGCCGGCCGAAATCATGCAACAGTACGCCGCGGCCACGGGTACCGTACCCATGATGCCCGAGTTCGCGATGGGCTTCTGGCAGTGCAAGCTGCGATACCAGACGCAGGACGAGCTGCTGTCCATCGCGCGCGAGTACAAAAAACGCGGCATACCGCTGTCTGTCATCGTCATCGACTTCTTCCACTGGACGAAGCAGGGCGATTGGAAGTTCGACAAAGAGTATTGGCCCGATCCCGAGGCCATGGTCAAAGAGTTACAAGAGATGGGCGTCGAACTCATGGGATCCGTCTGG
>CAYPOE010000293.1:0-2729 GCA_964412285.1 uncultured Eubacteriales bacterium
TTTCTCGGTTTCTCCTTCTACCATTACTCCCGATGCTTCGGGCACGGGCAGTACTACTGTTAACGTAACGTTTAATCCTAATGAAAAAACTACATATAAAGAAAAATGTCACGATGCACAGATGTCATATTTGATATTTTTGTAGGAAGCCTATATGAAACCATATTCTGCATATATAGACACAGTATGGGCAAAGTGGTATAATAGAGTTACGCTATAACGACATAAAGAAAATACGAAGAAGCATCGGAGGTTTTATGAAACGCATTCTTTTGATCCTTCAACGGAGCGCGATAGCGGCCGCGATGGCGCTGTACCTGCTGGGAGCCGTTGCGTCTGCGGCCGAATACGGCGTAATCGTCAACGATACGCCCATGGTATTCAACGACGTCAAGCCGCAAAACATCGACGATCGCATCCTGTTGCCGTTGCGCGCCGTCAGCGAGGCGTTGGGCGTCCCCATTACGTGGTCGGACGAAGAGAAAGGCCTCTTCATGCGCAATCGCTCCACGGTCATCTTTATGAAGATCGGCGACGCTAACATCTATGAGTACGACGAGGTCATTGCGACACTCGAGGTACCGCCGCAACTCATTGGGGACAAGACCTACGTACCCGTGCGTGCCGTATCCGAGATATTCGGCATGGATGTGCACTGGGACGACGATACCGATACCGTCCTCATCACGTCGCCGACCATCGGCGACGTCACGGTATCCAATGGACTCATTGACCTGAGCATCTGCGAACCGGGTACCGACACGGTGTGGGCGCATATCACTGCGCAATACCCAGTCCTGCTCGGCGACAGTAAGGCCATCGGCAGCATCAACGACGCCGTACGTGAGATGGCCGACGAATTCTACACCTACGCCGTCAACTTCGTCGAGGATACCCCGCCCGACCTCGACATCGAGGAACCGTTCGAGTTCGATCTCATGTACGACGTGACGTGCGCGGCGGACGGCGTCTTCTCGATTTGCGCGACGACGGTCAGCGGGGTGTCTGCCGCGAGGCCTTGGGTTGACATGACGGGCGCGACGTTCGACCTCAAAACGGGCGACAGACTCGAAGCCGACGATGTACTCAACATGGATGCCGACGAGATATATGACGCCATCGTCAAGGGACTCAAGGCGCTGTATAACGAGGCTGACGCCATGTATGACGCATACGACGAGGCGACATTGCGCGACATGCTGATGAACGAGTTGGGGATGTCGTCGTTCTATGTAACCGATGAAGCCGTAGCGTTTATATTCCCTGCTTACACGCTGTCGCCGTTTATGCACGAGGTCTACATCGAGCGGTAAACTACGATTTTTATATGCAGGATCATGCCCGTCGTTTTTCTACGGCGGGCTGTTAAATTACTGTAGTTTCATAAAACGATGTGAAGTTTTTAACTTTTACCTTGACATTTGTGCCATCATATGGTAGCATATATATATAACAGCATGGAACATTCATGGCACATTACTATAACATATAAACAAACTGGGGGATAAACTACGGTAACAAATTTATCAAAGATTATTAAGGAGGCTTCTTGTGTCTGTAAGAATTAGTAACGATCATGTGAATAAAGCTACTATCATCTTTGTGGATTACGAAAGCTGGTTGTTTGGTATGCGCAATCAGTACGGCGTCTATCCTGACGTAGAAGGTTGGTTTGCGCAAATGCAGATGCGCGGCTCAATCCGCGACATCTTCTTCTTCGGAGACTTTAACAACAGCGAGATGGAAAATGAGGTCAGCAAATTGCGCCTCATCACCAACAACATCATCTATTGCTCACCGTCGGGTTATAAGAAAAATTATACCAATAAAAAGAATTATACGGATTTTATTATGCTCGACCACATTTATCAAAATTGCTTCAAATATGAGGACGTTGAACAGTACATCATCTTCTCGGGCGATAAACATTTCCGCAGTGTCATTGCGTTCATGAAGAATTTCAAGAACAAGGTTGTCGGCGTATGCGCAGTACAGGGTACATTGAGCGAGGATCTGCGCAATGGCGCGTCCTGGTATGAAGAGGTTATGCCCGCGCAGCGTCACAACAGCGTTGACCCTGCCAAGTGCCGACAGATCATCTACGACAACTTCCTCTGGGTGGAATCACAACCCAACCTCAATCCTACATTTCGCAAGACGGTGCAGGTCATTACGAACAAGTACGGCGTCGAGAGTGACGTCATCGAAAAGACGCTGAGTGAGATGATCAGCGACGGCACGTTGAATCAATACGAAACCACACTGCAAGACGGCACCGTCATCAAATGCATACGCATCAATCGTACCCGAGACCCAGCGTCCGCATCCGAAATGCCGCATATGCAGGCACCAGAGACACAAGCTGCGCAAGAATTTATGCGATTATAACCATTCTGATGGGTCTCTTTGACAAAAGGATCCAATGGAGGCTCTTGCGAACATTCTGTTGCAAGAGCCTCATTTTTCAGCTAAAACAACCCCTACTTGATGTTGAATCTATTGTAGCTCACCACGTCGCTCAATGGGCGGCGACGCGGCGCACTGGGACGCGGATTGCGTTCGTAGCCGACTGCGATGCATACCCGCACGATGAGCTTTTGCGGTATATCAAACAGCGCCTTGATCTTATCCTGCTCGAACCAACCCATCACGCATGTACCGAGTCCAAGGCTCGTGGCTTGTAGACAAAGGTGTGATAACGCCTCGCCTACATCGAGCTGCGCTTAGCG
>CAYPOE010000294.1:0-2720 GCA_964412285.1 uncultured Eubacteriales bacterium
CGGCTGCGCTGACCACATTGAAAAGTCCACTCTGATTCAGGAAGCTCTGCAATATGCCGACGTGCGAACCCCCGATGATCAGCAAGATCTTGTCATCGCAACTGTCGATGAGTCGCGCGAGGTTCGCAAAGATGATCAAGTTGCGCTGATACCACCACATCAACCAGCCTAAGCCTTTGTAATCGTCGTCAACTCCAATACGCGCAAAGTTTACATAATGAGCAGTCATATCGGCAATGCACTTATCTGTGTTCATACTCTTGAATAGATCGCCGATGGGCGTCGTATCGTACGCTGCGTCTATCGCGTAGGAATCCTGCATCATGCTGTCCAGGAAGTCGTATAGTTCAGGCTGATGCTCTTTTGCATACTGCGTGACGTCGCCGCAACCGCACGTCCCCACGCCCATCTCCATCCAGTCGACGGCATACAGCTTCTCGTGTCCCATCAGCTCGGCTAATCTGAAGCCAAGCTGATGCACTTCGTTGTCGCTCAACTCGAAGCGTTTGGCGAGGTAGTCTTTGTAGGCCTCGTTGACCTTTGCGTCATACTTGGTTTGTTGTTCTAATGCAATCTTGGTGGGCTTGAATGCTTCGAGCTTTGCGACAAGTTCCGCAATTTCGGCTTGTCTTTTGGGCGATTGAATATCGTTGGCCTCAATGCCATGGCTATCACTGTGACCGGCCATGTGAAACGTACCAAGAACTAAGATGTCAGGCTTCTTCACGTTGATTGCTCCCATTCCCTTGGATTGATTGAATTATCCCTCTAACCCCGCGACGTCGCCCGTCACGCCAAACGTGCCATCGAAAATCGCCTTCAACTCATTGCCTTCAAGCGTTTCGCGGTCGAGTAACGCACTCGCAACCTCGTGGAGCTTCTCCATGTGCATACGCAGGATGTCCGTACACTTCTCGTAGCTCGTACTGATGATCTCGCGAATCTCGTCGTCGATCTTGCCTGCAACCTCTTCGCTGTAGTTGCGCATATGGGAGTAGTCGCGCCCAACGAACGGCTCGTCGTTGCCTGTGCCAAACATGATGGGGCCGAGTTCGTCGCTCATACCGTACTTGACAACCATGTTGCGCGCAATCGTCGTCGCACGTTCGATGTCATTGGAAGCGCCAGACGAGATGTCGTCGAGCACGAGCTTTTCAGCCACGCGACCTGCGAGCAACACGCTGATGTCGTCCATCATCTCCATCTTACACTCGTACTGGCGATCCTCGGTTGGCAGCGACATGGTGTAACCGCCCATGCGACCGCGCGGGATGATCGACACCTGATGCACGTCGTCTTGCGACTCGAGCAGATGCGTGACAATCGCGTGACCTGCCTCATGGTACGCAGTGACGCGCTTCTCTTTGTCCGTGATGATCTTGGCTTTCTTGGCCGGACCCGCGATGACCTTGATGATGGCTTCTTTGAACTCGTTCATGCCGATCTCTTTGGCGTCGCGGCGCGCTGACAACAGCGCAGCCTCGTTGGTCAGATTCTCGAGATCCGCACCCTTGAATCCTGCCGTGGTACGCGCGATGACGCCAAGGTCTACGTCGGGTGCGAGGGGCTTCTGTCTGGTATGAATCTTGAGTATACCTTCGCGCCCGCGTACATCGGGTGCGCCGACGAAGATCTGTCGGTCGAAACGACCGGGGCGCAATAGCGCCGGGTCGAGTATATCGGGACGGTTGGTCGCCGCGATGATGATCACGCCCTCATTTGCGCCGAAGCCATCCATCTCGACGAGCAACTGATTGAGCGTTTGTTCGCGTTCGTCGTGACCGCCGCCGAGTCCGGCGCCGCGATGTCGACCGACCGCGTCAATCTCATCGATAAACACAATGGAAGGGGAGTTCTTTTTGGCTTGATCGAACAAATCACGTACGCGCGACGCGCCTACGCCGACGAACATCTCGACGAAGTCCGAGCCGCTGATCGAGAAGAATGGTACGCCGGCTTCGCCCGATACGGCTTTGGCAAAGTATGTCTTACCTGTACCGGGAGGGCCTACGAGCAGGATGCCGCGCGGGATTCGCGCGCCAAGCTCGATGTACTTTTTGGGGAACTTTAGGAAATCCACCACCTCGGCCAACTCTTCTTTTTCCTCTTCAGCCCCGGCTACATCGGCGAACGTGACCTTCTTACTTGAGTCGGGTACGACCTTGGCGCGACTCTTGGCGAATGACATAACCTTGCCGCCGCCACCCTGCGACTGTTGCAGGAAGAAGACCCAGAACACGACGAAGAATACGATGATGATCAGCGTCGGCAGGATCGATACCCACCACGGCGTCGGTGGGGCAGGTTGCGGGTCGAATTTGATCTTTCCCGCGTCCATGAGTACCTGTAAGTCTGCGCCGAGATCCATGTACAGCACATCGATCGGCGGTATGATCACTTCGATGGTTTCACCAGTATCGAGCTTGGCCATTGCCTGACGCTCTACGATCACAAGTTCCTGCACGGTTCCCGACTTGATGTACGCATACAAGTCCGAATAGATGAACCGCGCCGTTTTACGGTTGAAGTCGTTATATAAAGTAAAGATGACCATGATCACGGTGAACAGCAGTATATAAAAGATGATGCTCTTGACGTATTTACTCAAACTCACACCCCCGACATTCGTGGTTTTGTATATGTTGTTTACAAATTATACCGCGCATTATTTTATTCCAAATAATAGGCATGTATAATATAATAATAGCATATGTCGAAGC
>CAYPOE010000295.1:0-2689 GCA_964412285.1 uncultured Eubacteriales bacterium
TGACGGGCGAGGTATTGCAGGTTGAACGCGAGGATATTGTGATCCGCAATGCCGTACTGTTGGGATACCACATCTTAGATGACGCTGACTACGAGCGCATCACGAGCGGTCTGACAGATGAATGGCGCGAGGAACAAGTATTATTCAATGTGCAGGATGAGACGGATGCGTATCATTTTGCCAAACGCCTGTTCTATGAGATTGTAGATCGTTCGGGTACCGAGGTAGAGGTCTTTGACGCTTGGGATCCGGTGGAGAAGATGTTGGCCGATCAAGCAGGGGAAGCCTATTGGTGCGACAGAGAATATTTGACGGAAAACGGCTTTGATAGGATCGACTATGCGCAGAGGGACGCCTCCGACTTCCGAATGTATTGGAAGTACATGCCCACGTTTAGGATTCTGGACAAAGCGGATTTCACAAAGACCACTGCGGTATTCCTGATGCTGTTTGTGTTTATCGCGATTGTATGTTTTGCGGCCGTCGTTGTAATCGCCTACACGCGCAGTATGACCATCGGATTGACCAATGCGCAGGTGTATCATGATTTGAAACGGTTGGGGGCGTCCAATGGCTACTTGCTCAAAACAGTCCAGGGGCAGATCTCCAAAGTATTCTTCACGCCCATTTTTACGGGAACCATGATCATCTACGTTTTCTACGCGATGATCATGTACTTGAACGACGGCGGGCGTTTCACCGCTGGTGAAGTGGCCGGATTGGCCGCTTGCCTCGCATTGGTTGCGGCAATATCAGGCCTGCTGTTTGGTGTGTACCGACTGACGCTACGCAAGGTATGTGGCATATTGCGCATTGGCAGATGACGTTATCATCAAGCACAAACCCCCGCTTTGAAGAAGGCGGGGGTTTGTGTTTTTTGAGGAAACGCGTGTGAAGGGTTGGTTTTACGCGTGATCGAGCAGTCTGGCGACGTCGTCGAATGCGCTGACGCTGCGGCGCAATATGCCGTTGATGTGCGCGATGAAGATGCCGTAGTTCGTCATGGGTACGCCGCAGTCCGCCGCGCATTGGAATCGATACTGCATCTCGCGTTCGTTGACCATGCAGCCGCCGCAGTGAATGATCAGTTTGTAGTTCGACAGATCGTCGGGAAATTCTGTGCCTGAAGTGAATGCGAAGTTGAGATGTTTCTTTGTATACTCGCCGAGCCAGCGTGGTATCTTGACCGTGCCGATGTCTTCGCACTGCCTATGATGTGTGCAGCCTTCGGAGATCAATACTGTGTCGCCATCCTGCAAGGAACCAATCACGGCAACGCCTTGTACGGCGGGCTTGAGATTGCCCTTGTACCGCGCGAACAGGATCGAGAACGATGTAAGCGTGACGTCGTCAGGCACTTCTTTGGCGACCCGCCCGAACACCTGACTGTCGGTGATGACGATCTTCGGCTTTGCGGAGAGTGATTGCAGTGCGCGTTGCAATTCGGTTTCTTTGGCAGTGACCGCAATTGCGCCCGCCTCGAGGATGTCGCGGATGGTCTGCTGTTGCGGCAGGATCAGTCGCCCCTTGGGCGCGGCCTTGTCGATGGGTATGACGAGTACCGCGACGTCGCCCGGATTCAGCAGGTCGGCGACCAACGGCTGTGCCGGCTGTTCGACTGCCGCAATCCGCGCGATCAACTCCTTGAGTTCGTGGATATGCGTACCCGTTGTCGCACTGACTGCGATCTCGTTGTCTTTGAGGACGGGCTGCGTATCGCACAAGTCTGCCTTGTTGTAGGCGACGATATGGCGTATCTTCTTTTGCGCAAATCGCCGGATCAGCAGATTGTCCTGTTCAGACAGCCCGACAGTGGCGTCTACGACCAATACCGCGACGTCGGTCTTATTCAATACTTGATACGACTTGCCGACCCTGAGTGCGCCAAGTTCGCCTGTGTCGTCGATACCCGGCGTATCGATCATCATGACGGGGCCGATGGGCAGTAGTTCCATGGCCTTGTAGACGGGGTCCGTCGTCGTACCCGGCGTATCCGATACAATCGCGAGACGCTGTCCTGTCACTGCGTTGACCACGCTCGACTTGCCTGCGTTGCGCATACCGAAAAAGGCGATGTGCAGCCGTTCTGATGATGGCGTTTGATTCATACTCATAGCATCCTCCGTTAGAATCTAAAGTACCGTTCACCCGCCGCGATCTCGTCGAGATGCCGCAACAGCAGGTTTCGGGCTTTTTCATTGGGGACGTTCTGTTTTTCTCGGTCGATCAGCGCCATACCGATGCGCTTGGTGTCCGCCGACGCGTAATCCTCGAGATATTCCCGCAGCGTCATGAGGGCGTTGGGGTGGCAGCAGTTCTGGATCAGGCCGCTCTTGCAGAGACTCATGAAGCGGTCGCCGGTTCTGCCCTCTTTGTAACAAGCCGTGCAGAAGCTGGGAATGTATCCGAGCGACATGAGCCACTGCACGATCTCGTCGAGCGTACGCGTGTCGCTGATATCGAACTGCTCGGATCCCGACGATTCGCCGTTGCCGTCCGCGTACCCGCCGACGCTCGTCTTGGAGCCGCCGCTGATCTGTGATACGCCGACGTCGAGCAGTCGCGCGCGGCACGCCGCCGACTCCCGCGTCGACACGATGATGCCCGTGTACGGTACGGCGACACGGATGCACGCGACGATCTTCTCGAATGTATCATCATCGATACCGTTCTCGAATGCATCGGGATC
>CAYPOE010000296.1:0-2682 GCA_964412285.1 uncultured Eubacteriales bacterium
GCGCCAAGCCCGAGATCGGCCGCGCCGCCGCAGAGGAATCGTCAGAAGAGATCAACAAGGTTTTGAAAGGCGCCGATATGGCGTTCGTTACCGCCGGTATGGGCGGCGGTACGGGTACAGGCGCGGCCCCCGTCGTTGCACAGGCGGCGCGCGACCTCGGCATACTCACCGTGGGTATCGTGACCAAGCCTTTTACGTTCGAGGGCAAGGTACGCAAACAAAAGGCCGAAAATGGCATACTCGAGCTAAAGAATAATACCGATGCGCTCGTCGTTATTTCAAACGATAAGTTGCTTCATCTCGCACAGCAGCAAAAGCATACGCCGCTTATGCAGGCGTTCCGTATAGCGGACGACGTACTGCGCCAGGGCGTCAAAGGCATATCCGACCTCATCACCAAGCCCGGACTCGTGGGACTCGACTTCGCCGACGTCAAGTCTGTCATGCTCAACACAGGTTTTGCACACATGGGCATCGGCAACGCCTCGGGCGAAAACCGCGCATCTGAAGCCACGCGTATGGCCATCAACTCGCCGCTGCTCGAAACGTCGATACAGGGCGCCAAGGGCATCATACTCAACATTACGGGCGGCAACGATCTCGGTATGCTTGAGATCAGCACCGCGAGTGAGATCGTACAGGAACTGGCGGACGAGGACGCCGAGTTTATCTTCGGTGCCATCATCGATGAGTCGCTGACCGATTCTATACAGATCACCGTCGTGGCTACAGGGTTCGAGAGCAAGGCTGCCGCTGTTCAAGAGGAAAAGAAAACGGATCCCGCGCCTGTCGCCAAGGATACCTCGCGTGGCATAGAGGAGGAATTGGTCAAGGATTTGACCTTCGACGACGATGACATCGACGTCCCCTCTTTCCTCAAACGAAAACGTTGACAAACGCCATATTTTGTAGTATACTATGTACAGAGTAATCAAGCACAGATGCAAGTATACATGATTCGATCAATGGGCGGGTCGATCACCCGCCTTTCGATACATCGTATGATTTTCTATTGATTTTCTACGTTGGATGTGATCATTGCGATTGTAATAGCTTCATGAGCCGATGTGGCGAAATTGGTAAACGCACCGCACTCAAAATGCGGCGGCTAACCCCTTGCCGGTTCGAGTCCGGCCATCGGCACCAATTCTATATCTTGATGCAACACTCATCAACAAGTCTGACCATACTTTTGTTTTGGTATGTCAGTCTTGTTTTATTTTATAGCAAAGGAGTCCATTATGCACAAACGCTATCACAAGGGCGCGGGATACTCGTACACATTGGGTGCGTCACCCACAGTCGAGTTGATCACGACCCGCCCGGAACTCGCCGAATGCGTCTACATCAGTGACAAATATACAGGCAATACCGACGTATCGTCGTTGTGTACACAACACGGCATCCCTGTCGTGTACAGTGCCAAGGCTGTCGAGCGTCTGGCGCTCAAGGAGAACACCTACGTCGCGGGCATCTTTCGCATTGAGCCGCAGCCCATCCGCGTCGGGGACAACCACATCGTACTCGACGGCGTCGGCGATATGGGGAACCTCGGTACGATCCTGCGCACGGCCGCAGGGTACGGCGTCGAGGATGTCGCGATCATCACGCCGGCCGCCGACGCATATCATCCCAAAACGGTACGCGCGTCGATGGGCGCACTGTTCCATTTACGCGTGAACGAGTACGGTTCGTACGCCGAATATGCCGCACAGCACGCCAATACGCCGTATCCATTCATGCTCGGCGGTCGTCACGAACTGCACCGTTTGACGTCGATGCATCAACCATTCGCGCTTATTTTCGGCAATGAGGCGTCAGGATTGGATCAAATGTACGCATCTTTCCCGCATACTGTGAGAATCACACATCGTCAAACCATAGATTCATTAAATCTGCCTATTGCCGTGGGAATTGCGCTATATCATGTCACAAATATCCTGTAACCCAAGGCGGTTTGTTTATTCATAATATAGATTACCGACACAATACGCGTGCGATGCGCGCGTATTTTACATATTGCGACACTGCATAAATCCATACTGCGCGGAGATACTTATTCGTGTAGTCGTGAATATAGGGGTTTCATTACGGGTTAGGTTTTTACACACGAGGTTTATGTGCATATGATAAATAAGGTTGAGATATGCGGCGTCAATACGTCCAAGCTGCCCGTGCTATCCAACGAGGAGAAGGAGCAGTTATTCGTGCGCATCAAGAATGGCGACAATACCGCGCGCGAGGAGTTCATCCGCGGCAATCTGCGACTCGTACTTAGCGTGATCAAGCGCTTTAATAATCGGGGCGAACATGTCGACGACCTGTTTCAGATTGGTTGTATCGGCCTGATGAAGGCCATCGACAACTTCGACCACAGTCACAACGTCAAGTTCTCGACGTATGCCGTACCGATGATCATCGGCGAGATCCGCCGCTATCTACGCGACAACAACGCAATTCGCGTATCGCGCTCGCTGCGCGATCTGGCGTACAAGGCGCTGTCGGTCAAGGAGCGCCTGACCAACACGGCGGGTAAGGATCCCACGATTGAAGAGATTGCCAAGGAACTCGATATGCCCAAGGAAGACGTCGTGCTCGCGCTGGACTCGATACAGGATCCCGTATCGCTGTTCGAGCCCGTCTACCACGACGGCGGCGATACCATCTTCGTCATGGATCAGG
>CAYPOE010000297.1:0-2663 GCA_964412285.1 uncultured Eubacteriales bacterium
GTCGAGTGTGATGACGTCGATGATGACCTGCTTCTCACTCGCGTAGTCGGGCAGCTCGAACTCGATGCCCTCGAGTACGTTGGTGCTCTCAAGGAACTCTTTGACCTCCCCGTGTACGAGCGATGTGATCGCAAGCACGTTCTCCTGCGGCGTTGCGAACGGCATGTCGCAGCCCGGCGCAAGGATGAAACCTGTGTCGCCGCCGATCGCCATGCAGTTCTTGGCGTCGTTGATGTTGTCGGTCGGTGTGCCGAAGAGCATAGACAACGTGAGCTTGATGTTGCCGCCGAACGAGATGCCGTACTGCTTGCAGACGTCGCGCACGTAGTCGAGCGGGATGTTTTCGTCGATCGATACGTTGTCGGGCTTACACTTGCACATCTCTTCGATGTTGCGCTTGGCGTTGCCGCAGACGAAGAAGCTGCACGCCTTACCCTGCCCCTTGATGTAGTCGAAGATGCGCGTCGCGTACGGCGACACGAACTCGGCGAAGTCGGTCGGGGAGATCTGGCTCGTCATAGGGTCGACGACCGCAATGACGTCGCAGCCCGCATCTAAGTACATCTGCGTCGTCGCGATACAGACTTTCTCACAGAACGCCAACAGCTCATGCACGGTCTCAGGCTCGTCCACCATGTTATAGAAGATGTCGGTACCCATCAGATGCAGCGCAAGTGTGAACGGACCCGTAATCAGGCCATACAGCGCGATCTTATCGCCGAGCTTGTCGCAGATCTTCTTCGCCGCGTTCATGACGACAGGGAATCGGCCGTCTTGGATCGTAGGTACTTTCAGATCGCTGATCTTGACGCCATTCTCAAGCGGATGCGTCGCGACGGCAGGTGGGTTGTCAGCCGCGTACTGCAACGCGCAGCCCAACGCTTCGGCTTCAACTTGTAAGTCAAACAGCACAGGCAATCCGTCGGGTCGATAGAGTTCATACGCCTTGATCACGCCATCAACGATGTGTTGTTCAGTCTTAAAGAAATCCTCAGCGGTGACGCCGATCAGCGACGCCGCGTGACAGCCTACGAACGGTACCCATGGGGTTCGCGCCGTCTTCTTGCCATGTATGGCATCCAATACCAATTGTTTCATATTACCCTTTGCCTCCATATATATCCTGATATATCGTCATGTAGTCACTCAAAGAAAAATAACAAAGATGGGGGCATACGCGCACAAGCCCGGGAGGGTATAGAAACGCGTATGCCTATGTTCATACGTATGTGCCGGAGTAATCCATATAACTTTACTCACAAGCATAGTATAACAAATTGATGTACGCCGTTCTATAAAACTATTGCACTCTATGTGTAAAATCTTATGAACCCTGGCTTCACCAACGGTACGCCTGCGGTTCGTTATGTAAGCCGTCATACGGCTGTTATTTTTGCACGAGCCACTGTATCGCCAAATCCTTTCCGGTAAATGGGCGAATGTTGGAACGTGCAGACAGCTTGATTACGGCATTGAGCATCACTGTCGTCACGGGCGTAAGTCCAATGACGGCACTGCGTCTGACGCTCTTACGATTCTCTATTGCGAACTTAACAAAAATATCTTTGGTTTGCGTATCAAAACGCAGATCCGTTATATCACACAAAAATAGGATAGAGCCTTGCTGCTCCCCGCTCATCACGACACGAGCTTCCTGCATGACTGCTATGATCTCTTTGTTTGTCTTCAAACGGCTGTAATCGCATACGATGATGCGCATACCACCCGTTGTTAACACCGATACTCTCGCCACCTGCTCACGTCCTTCTGTATAATACGATCATACGGCATGATTCTCTACATGCTTTGATATAAGAGTATATCCTATCATACCATAATATACAGGCTCTGTCAATCAATGTGCGATACAAATTCACCTACACAGCGATACAAATTCACCTATATATGGTTGCAAATGCCTTTTATATATGATAAAATATGTTACAATACTTGTGTTATCAAAGGAGATACCCATGAGCTTCATGCAAACCATTGCGGAGCGCGCCAAGTCGCTCGGACGTACCATCGTACTGCCCGAAGGCGAAGAGCCGCGCACGCTGCGCGCTACCGATACGATATTAAAGCAAGGTATCGCACGCATCATCCTCTTAGGCAACCCCGACGTCATACGTGAGAAGGCCGCCGGTCTCGACATTGGCGG
The DNA here is from genome assembly GCA_964412285.1 of uncultured Eubacteriales bacterium. Classification (GTDB taxonomy): domain Bacteria; phylum Bacillota; class Clostridia; order Monoglobales; family CAYZNM01; genus CAYZNM01. The sequence continues at coordinate 2,162 of CAYPOE010000297.1, forward strand.
CGCAACCATCATCGACCCTGCCACCGCGCCCGATCGTGATGATATGGCCGCCAAGCTGTTTGAGCTGCGCAAGGCCAAGGGCATGACGGAAGAACAGGCAGCCAAGACCATCATCGACCCTATGTACTACGGCGTCATGATGGTCAAGCAGGGCCTGGCCGACGGCGCGGTATCCGGCGCGATCCACTCGACAGCCGATACGCTGCGCCCATGCCTCCAGATCCTCAAGACTGCGCCCGGCGTCAAGATGGTCAGCTCGTTCTTCATCATGGAGATCCCGGGCTGCAAGTTCGGCGACGGTACATTCGTATTCGCCGACTGCGCGCTCAATGAGGATCCCGACGCGGAAGGATTGTCCGAGATTGCCATCGCGTCGGCGACTTCGTACACGCAGTTCACAGGCAAGCAGGCCAAAGTCGCCATGCTGTCGTTCTCGTCCAAAGGCAGCGGCAAGGGCCCTGTGATCGAGAAAGTCCGCGCCGCAACTGAACTCGTGAAGTCC
>CAYPOE010000298.1:0-2639 GCA_964412285.1 uncultured Eubacteriales bacterium
GCGTGTAGCCGGGCATGATGACGTCTTGATACTTGCGAGCCAAACGTACGATAGAGCGTTGTAGCTCTTTGATCTCGACACAGAACGCGTCGAGTTCGCGCACGATGTAGAGTCGCACGTCGAGGGCGACCTGATCGTTGCGGCTGCGGCCTGTGTGTAGCTTCTTACCCACGTCGCCGATGCGTTTGATCAGTTCGGCCTCGATGTTCATGTGGACGTCTTCGTTGGCGACGGTGAGATGTACCGCGCCGTCGTAGATGTCGCGCACGATGTCGCGCAGCGCGGCTACGATGGTATCGCACTCGTCAGGCGTAATGATGCCCTGTCGTGCGAGCATGGATGCGTGCGCAATCGAGCCGTCGACGTCGACGGCGTAGAGTCGCCCGTCTACTGTGACGGATTCGTTGTACTGCTCGGTCAGCGTGTGCGTGGATTTGCTGAAGCGTCCGCCCCAGAGTTTTTTATTGGTGTTAGACATATGCTATAGGTATTGTATTTTCTCGAGTGATGTGCTATACTATATGTAACGATAGCCGATAGGGTTATTCAGTCACTTTGGTATTGCTAAGTTAAGAATAACCCCGACTTTTGCGGAGGGGGGTTATTCTTTGTTTTTATACCATTCGCGCAGATACCCGATGATCTCGAGTACCTCATGCGCTATTTGAAGTATCAGCACTACGATACTCAACATAGGCAACCTCCTTTTCCCGCCAGACTACAGCGTTATGGAGGACTGAATAACCCTACCTTTGCTTGGCTACCGCTGCGACGTAAATCCACAAACTTCGCGCCGCATGTATAGTATAATACATATTTTGTCGCAATGCAAGTTACAATTGTATTACAATCACAACAGAATCATCGCACAACACACAATCGTGCATTGCGCGATGATTCGCATTGCGATTTATTTCTTATTGCGCAACTGTCCCTGCACTTTGAGCGGCAGACCGAACAGGTTGATGAATCCTTCGGAATCCTTCTGATCATATACGTCGTCCTCGTCGAACGTCGCAATGGATTCGTCGTAGAGCGAATACGGGCTGTCCATACCCGCGAGCGTGATGTTGCCCTTGTACAGCGCGAGCTTGACGCTGCCCGTGGCTGTCGACATGACGCTGTCCATGAACGCACTGATGCCCTCACGGATCGGCGTGAACCACAAACCATCATACACCAACTCTGCGAAACGCAGCGCCACCTGCTCTTTATAGTGCAGCGTCGCGCGGTCGAGCGTCAGCATTTGCAGGAACGATAGCGCCTTGTACAGGATCGTGCCGCCGGGCGTCTCGTATACGCCGCGCGACTTCATACCGACCAGACGGTTCTCGACCATGTCGATGATGCCGATGCCGTTGTCGCCGCCGAGCTGATTCAGTTTGCGCATGAGTGCGACGGGCTCAGTCTCCACGCCGTCGATGTGCGTCGGGATGCCTTTATCAAAGTTGATCGTCACATAGGTGATCGCATCCGGTGCTTTGGTGACGGGCGTCGTCATCTGGAGCAACGTATCGTAGTTGGGCATGTTGCGCGGATCTTCAAGATCCAGACCCTCGTGCGAGATGTGCCAGATGTTCGCATCTGCGGAGTACGACTCCTCTTCGCGGAACGACAGCGGGATGCCGTGATCCTTGGCGTACTGGATCTCTTCTTTGCGGGACTTGATGTTCCAGATGCGCCACGGCGCGACGACTTTGAGCTGCGGAGCCAACGCCTTGGCGGTCAACTCGAAGCGCACCTGGTCGTTGCCCTTGCCTGTGCAACCGTGCGCGATGGCTGTCGCACCCTCGCGCAATGCGATTTCAACGAGGCGCTTGGCGATGCACGGACGTGCGATGGATGTACCGAGCAGGTACTGTCCCTCGTAGACGGGTAATGCCTTGAGCATGGGGAAGATGTACTCTGTTACGAACTCGTGTTTGAGATCTTCGACAAAGATCTTTTCTGCACCCGTCTTGATGGCCTTGTCGTGCAGACCCGACAGATCCTCGTTCTGACCCACGTCGCCGGCTACGGCAATGACCTCGCAGTCGTAGTTCTCTTTGAGCCACGGTATGATAATCGACGTATCGAGTCCGCCCGAATACGCCAACACAAACTTTTGTTTCATATGTCCTCTGCCTCCATAAACAAAATAAACAAAAATCTGAAGTCCAAAGTCCAAAGGTTGCGTAACTTTGGTCTTTGGACTTCAGACTATGATGACAAGTTTTCACCAAATGATGCAATGATGCAATGATGCATGGATGCATACGCAATGCATTGCATCGCTAAGGAGAAACTACATCGCATTGATACGCTTTTGCAGCTTACTCTTGCGTCGTGCGATGGTATTCTTGTGCATAACGCCCTTGGCGCCTGCACGGTCGAGCTTGGCCGTCAGCGCCCGGAAGGTACCTGTGGCGACGGTCTTGTCGCCGCCAGTGATACCGGCAAGCGTCTTCTTTATATAAGTTTTGAGTTCGCTCTTGATACGTCGGTTACGCAGCGTCTTTACGCGAATAACCTTAACGCGCTTCTTTGCAGATTTGATGTTTGGCATGTATTTCACCTCCTTTTGCGGAAGTTGTATACTGCGCCTTGTAATAAGACGATATACGCAATCTTTTAGCAACTATCTTATTATATCATACTCT
>CAYPOE010000299.1:0-2633 GCA_964412285.1 uncultured Eubacteriales bacterium
GCAGGGTATTCAACTGCGTATCTCCTGTTTCTTGTCGTTCTGTGCTTTTTATGCATTGAGTTTTTCTTGCAGATACTTTTACAACAACGCCAATGACTCCGCCATATTCTCGTTTTGTACGAGTGTGTCACGCGGCGCGGACAGGCGGATCGGCGCGAAGTTCCAGATGGCCTCAACGCCTCCGGCTACCAATTGATCACAGACGATCTGCGCCTCGTCGGCGGGTACGGTGATGATGCCGATGGGTACGCACAATCTGCGGCACATATCGCTGATCTTTTGTGCGTGCAGGATCTTTACGCCCGATATTTGGGCGCCAACGACGGAATCGTTTTTATCGAACGCGGCGATGATCTTTAATCCGTATGCCTCAAAGCCTTTGTAAGATAACAGCGCCCTGCCCAACGAACCCGCGCCGACCAACACAGCCTCACTCTTGTTCTTGTAGCCCAAGGACTCTTGCATATGTTCGATGAGTTCATCGATGGAGAAGCCCGATTTGGGTTTGCCGCCAGTCAAACTGACTGCCGCGAAATCCTTGCGAACCTGTATCTCACTCAGTCCCAACGATTCGGCGACTGCGGCCGACGCCACAACGCCGACGCCCTCCTGTTGCAGTTTCTTCAGAAACTCGAGATAATACGGCATACGCTTCAATGCCGATGATGAAATAGGTATGAGGTGCTCGCTTTGTTCTCTCATAATATCCCCATATCGATACGAATATATCTATTATATCTATCGTATACTTATTATATTTTAGATCGCACAGTTTGTCAACAATCGATTGATCTGCGATCGCAAAAACCCGTTGCAAATTTTATAGCAGTATGCTAAACTATTTTCAACAGGAGAAAGGGTATGTACGTCAACGATGTTATGCAATCGAAGAGAGCGAAAGGCGATCTGTCTTTCGCTATTTTGCTTCATATCTGTCTATCAGAACAGAGGAAAACAACATGTCTAACGATTTTGATCTATCTTACCTCGGCGTCATGATTGACATGGCCGGCTGCCCGAATCGTTGCCGCCACTGCTGGTTGGGTGCGCACAAGAATGGCGACGTCGATCCCACGGAGTTTTGCAACATCGCCTCGGAGTTCAAGGACTGGCGCGACGAACGCGGGCGCGGTATCGACGAACTGGCGTTCTTCACATGGTGGAGGGAACCAGACTATCGTGACGACTATCGCGCGCTGTGGCAGCTTGAACGGCAACTGTCGTCGCCCGGCCGCGCGCAGCGATTCGAGTTGCTGTCGACGTGGCGGCTCGCGCGCGATCCAGATTACGCGGCGTGGGCGGCAACCTTGCCGCCCAAAGCGTGCCAGATCACGTTCTTTGGCATGGAGAACAACACCGACTGGGGTATGCGGCGGGTAGGCGCGTTCCGCGACCAGCTCGCGGCCACGGAACGTCTGCTCGAAGTAGGCATTGCGCCACGGTGGCAGTTGTTTCTCACCAAGCGCTGCCTCGGCGAATTGGAGGCGTTCTTGGAGCTGATACGCACGTTGAAACTACACGAGCGTTGCAAGGCGATCGGACACGAATTTGTCATATTCATCGGGGGCATGTCGCCGGAGGGTGGCGGGTATGAGTTAGAAGATGTGCGCTTGGAACAGTGCGACCTTGGGCATATACCGCCGGAATTGGTATCTATGTGCGACGGCGGGATTCGCAATCTCGGCCAGCCCGAGCATACGTTGCTCGAAACGTTGCTACGTGACGATAACCCGCCGCACATCCGCGCCAACTTCCCGTGTATCGCGATAGACGCCGACTACGACGCCTACCCCAATATTGCCGAACCGACTGTGTGGTGGCGGTTGGGCAATCTCAAGGTCGACGGCGTGGACGGCGTCATCAAAGCGTATCGCGACGGTACGCCGCCGGGTATGGCGGCCAACGCAACGATACCCGTATCCGAACTATCACGGCGGTATGGCGATCCCGACAGCGCAAAGTTATACGATAAAGATGATCTCGTGTGTCGGTTTATGCACCAGTGGGGCGTAGAGTACATGAATGGGAAGGCGTGAGCGCTTTATGCAGTCGTCTCGTTTGCGTCCTCGTAATACTGCGCCTGTGCGTACCACAACTCGTGGTACTTGCCGCGCCCGTTCGCGATCAGTGCATCGTGACTCCCGCGCTGGATCAGCTGTCCCTCGTGGAATACGGCGATGTCGTCGCAGAATCGGCAACTACTCAGGCGGTGCGAGATATAGATCGCGGTCTTGTCGCCGACGATGTCGTTGAATCGGGAGTAGATCTCGTACTCTGCGATGGGGTCGAGTGCAGCTGTAGGTTCATCGAGTACGATGAATGGTGCGTTCTTGTAGAGTGCGCGTGCGAGTGCAATCTTTTGGGCTTCACCGCCGCTGATCTCTACGCCGTCCTTGTCGAAGTCTTTGTAGAGTGGCGTATCGAGTCCCTTGGACATCGACGACAGTCGGTCGGACAGTCCTGCTTTGTTCAGGCAGTCTGACGCTGTATCGGCGTCGTACACTACGTTCGTAGCGATGTTCTGTCCCAACGAGAACGAGAACAGCTTAAAGTCTTGGAACACAACAGAGAAGATACTCATATACTCGGCATAGTCATACTTACGTATGTCTATGCCGTTTAACGTGATCTCG
>CAYPOE010000300.1:0-2629 GCA_964412285.1 uncultured Eubacteriales bacterium
TCGCGGACATTGTAGTTGTATGGTCATGATGGTATTGTAGCATGATTTACGGGAATTGTCCACTCCCGTTTGTCACTTCGAGTTACTTTTTGGGATTGGATCACGGGGGATTGTGTTCATTTGGCGCGGTTTCTATTTTCCTGTGTTGAACCCCATAACCCCGACTAACTTATGCGGAATGTACGGCTCCTCAAGATACGCGATTTCCTCTTCCGTCAACGTCAGCTTGACTGCGTTTACCGCGCCGTCTATATGCGATAGTTTCGTCGCTCCAACAATTGGAGAAGTAGATTTTGTCAAAAGCCACGCAAGAGAAATCTCGGTCATTGTGACATTGCGCTTTTCGGCAAGCTCTATCACGCGTCCTATAATTACGCTGTCTGCTTCCAGTGCAACGCCGTATTTGCCCATAGCTATCTTGTCTTCATCAAGACGTTTTGTACTTTCGTCGTTTGGACGGCGGGAGAGTCTGCCTGCGGCGAGTGCGCTGTATGGTGTCATAGCGATATTTGCGTCTTTGCAGTAGCCCGCCATTTCGCGCTCTTCTTCGCGGAAGATGAGATTGTAATGCCCTTGTATCGATACAAACTGTGCCCAGCCATTCTTTTCGGCGATAGCGTTGGCCTTAGAAAGCTGCCAAGCGTAACAGTTGGATATGCCGATAGCACGGACTTTACCCGATGTGACTGCCGTATTCAGTCCATCCATAATCTCTTCAATCGGCGTATTGTGATCCCACATATGACAGATGTAGAGGTCGATATAATCCATACCGAGCCTTGCCAGACTTGCGTCCAAGCAGTTGGAAACGTGTGTTTGCCCGCTTACGTTTGTGGCGATTTCCTCTGCCGTACGCTGGGAAAACTTTGTAGCAAGCACAACGTCATCGCGTTTCGCGAAGTCGCGCAACGCGCGTCCGACAAACTTTTCACTGGTTCCATCCCCATAAGCCATAGCAGTATCAAAGAAGTTGATACCTTGATCCAAAGCGTGTTGAATAATCTCCCGCGACTTATCCTCATCAAGAGTCCAAGTATGATGACCCAAACTTGAATCGCCGAAGCCCATGCAGCCGAGACAGATGCGCGACACATCGAGGCCGCTATTACCGAGTTTTGCGTATTCCATAGCTCACCTCACTCATCCTTATCGCTTATTCTTCGCCAAAATATCCGCAAACTTACCCATCACATCATGGATCGCAATGCCTTGTGGGCAGACTTTCTCGCAGTTGCCGCACCCGATGCACGCCGACGGCATCTCATCCGCGCCCATTGCGCCGAGCGTGAAGCCCAGTATAAACGAGTTGTCGTAGTTGGCCTCGTTGTACATCGAGAGGAGCTTGGGAATATCGAGTTCTTGCGGGCAGTCGTCGCAGCAGTAGCGGCACGCAGTACACGGCACCATGTTCACCATACTCGACACAATACCGAACAGCGCCTGATTCTCTTCATCTGTTGTAGGATCGGATTTGTCGAACGTACGGAGGTTGTCTTGCAACTGCTCCATCGTCGACATGCCGCTGAGTATGACCGATACATTGGGCAACGATTGCAGGAACCGCATCGCCCACGACGCGACGGAATCGTCGGGGCGCAGCGCTTTGAGTGTGGCGGTATGTGTCTCGTTGAACGAGGCGAGCGTACCGCCGCGCACGGATTCCATGGAGATGACGGGGATACCGTGTTTGGTGATGACGTCGTACTTATCTTTTGCGCCCTGTAGCGTCCAGTCCATGTAGTTGAGCTGGATCTGTGCGAACTCAATGCAGTCGTAGCGGTTCAGGAAACCGTCGATGGTATCGGCACGACCGTGCGCGGACAGACCCAGATGGCGGATGCGTCCGGCCTTCTTTTGTTCGAGTAAGTATTCGACCACGCCGTGGTTGGTGTAGAAGTCGTACGAGGTTTCGCAGAGGTTGTGCAATAAGTAGAAGTCGAAGTAGTCCACGCCGCACTTTTGCAGTTGTTCCTCGAAGATCTCGGCCGGACTTTGGATGGTGCTGCCCGCCATGTAGCCGAGGAATTCGAGCTTGCCGTTGTTGTACTGCATCATGTGCCCGGGCATCTTGGTCGCGAGGTACCATGTGTCTCGTGGGTACTCCTTGAGGATCTTGCCGACGAAGCGTTCGGATTCGCCGCCGTGGTAGCCGTAGGCCGTGTCGAAGTAGTTGACGCCGTGCTCGTACGCGTAGCGGACGAGTTGGGCGGCTTTGTCCTCGTCGATGGCGCCGCGTTGGCCGTCGACGGTGGGCAGGCGCATGTTGCCGAATCCGAGCTGGGATAGCTGGAGGTCGTGGAAGGGTTTGTAGATCATGGGAATCTCCTTTATGGTTTTGTGTGATTTTGTAGTTGTCTTTCTTTGGATAGAATGCGCTGGTCGTAGTTCTGGATCTTGTGGTCGAGACGTTCCAATGTCTGTTGCAGTGTATCGATGCGCGCAGCCAACTGGTTGCGCTGTTCGACGAGCATCTCTTTGCGGGTTTGAATCGTAGCGTCGCCCTGCTTGAACAGTGCGAGATACTCGATGAGCATCTCGATGGGCAGCCCCGCCCCTCGCATACATAGGGCGAATTCCACCCATACGCAATCCTCCTCGCCGTAATCGCGTATGCCGCTGCTGTTGCGCG
>CAYPOE010000301.1:0-2601 GCA_964412285.1 uncultured Eubacteriales bacterium
ATCATCACGCTGTCACGTTTCGCATTCGGATGCATATCGCTGATCCCGCTCGCTGTGGTACTGCACGCCAACCCGGTGCTCGTTGTCAACAACAAGTGGATCTGGATCGGCGCAATCGGCAAGTTCGGCAACTACTTCTTCGAGAATGCCGCGATTCAGCGCGGCTATGCATTCGGCAACGTCATCACATATCCCGTCATCTCGGTGACACTCGCCATCCTCGCGTTCACCGTCTCCAAAGAGAAGCCCAACGCTCGACGCATCGCGGCGTTGATGCTCTGCGTCGTCGGCGTGTTTCTCATCGCCTTCAATGGCAACATGGACGCACTCATGCAGAGTGGCAATCTCCTGATGCAACTGTTCTTCGTATGTTCGGGCTTCGGGGCCGCGACGTTCGTGTTCGCGCAGAAGCAGCTGCTCGACGTAGGCGATATATCGGTCAACTTCTCCATGTTCGGTATCAGTACGCTGATCACATTGGTCACGCTGCCTGGCAAGACGCTGATCCTCGCGCCGCCGCCCGCCTACGTCATACTCGCACTCATCGCGCTCGGCGTCATCACGGGCATCGCATTCTACTTTAACATCAAAGCGCTGTCGGCACTGCCGCTCATCGCGGTCAGCGTCATCACGAATACCTCGGTCATCTTCTCACTCCTGTGGTCGACGACCTTCCTGCACGAACCCGTCACACTCTACACGCTGTGCGGCGCCATCGTATTCGTGCTAGCCGTCGGACTCATCAACTGGCAAGGCAAGCCCAAGGCCGCGGCGACTTAAAGGTTCATACCGCCGAATCGCAAGTCTTTGCCGTAGAAGTGGCAGGTTTCAAAATAACCCGTGATGCGCGACAAGATGCGCTCGGTATAGGTCGCACGCAGATCTCCTACGCGCATGTTGGTGTTGATGATCATGCGCTTGCGATTGTTGGTGCGCGTGTTGATGATATCGAACAGGTTGCTGCTCGCAACCGACGATTGCACCTCGGTGCCCAAGTCGTCGATGATCAATAGATCTGCGTCATATATCAAGTCCGCGCGCAGACGCAACTCGGGCGCGGCATTGCGGTCGAAGCGTATCTTGTCGAGCATCGCGAACAGCCGCGGTGCGGAGATATAGAACACGACGTTTCCCCTCTCGATGACGCGGTTGGCGATGCACTCGGACAGGTATGTCTTGCCCAAACCCGGATCTCCGTAATAGTATAGATGATCGATGTTGCTCGTACCGTTGGCGTACTGGATCGCATCGGTCAACAGCTGGTTCATGTTGTCGCGCGGAGACTTGAGTTCTCCGTGCGGCTTGTCCGAGAACAGCGTAATGTCAAACGCCGCGAACGTATGCTGCGTGTTGAGTCCCGACTGCTGCCGCAAGTAGTCGACGAGGATCGCATCACGGCACTTGCACGGCTTGCCGTTGACGGCCCCCGTATCGTGGCACACTGCACAATCGTAGAGTGGATCGAGCATGTGTTCGTCGATGCCACATTTGGCCAATGCGTCGGACAACGCCTCGCGCAATCGCTTGATACGCTGCGCCGCTTGCAACAGTGCGCCGTCGGTCGGCGAATGTATGGATGCATCGGCGACCAACTGCGCAATATCGCGCATGATGCGCTCGGCCTCGGGACAGTTGGCGAATACATAGCGGCGGTTGACTTCGTGGATGTCGCGGTTTTGGCGGCGGCGACGTTCGTACACACGATTGTAGTTGACGCTCATGCCGTACCCTCCGTGGCAGTACGCTGCTCGCGCCTACGATTGAGTTCGCGTTCCAACTGCTCGTAGTCGTACGTACGCCCCTCGAAGTTGTCAAACTTATTGGTTTTGGCCGTTTTACGCGTCTGCTTGACCTCGACGCGCGCAGTATCCTCGAGTGTTTTGACACCCGCGTCGTTCCACGCCGTGAGCAGTGTGTTCATGTACGCGAACGACAGCTTGCCCGTGGCCTGAATGCATAGATCGTACGCGTGTTCGTAGAACATCATGTCATAGGCATACCCCACCCATCGGTCGATGTAGCCGCGCTCACTCTTGGTGAACGCGCGGCCACTGATGCCTGTGACCTTGCGGATGCTGGCCTCGAATGTACGGCGTACCTCCTGCTCACGCAGGTATGCCTCGGCCTTGGTCAACGTATCGATGCCCGATTCGCTCCACGTCATGGCGATGCGCTCGATGTAGCTCATGCGGCCCTTGTCATTTTGTTTGGCATTGCGGATGATGAGCAAGATCAGGTCGACAGGCAGCTCGTAGCGATCGTAGATCCAGTAGAGCGTCTGCATGTCGGCGGTCGAGAACGGCTTGCACAGGATGCGCTCGGTTTCGTCGAACAGCCCCGCGAGCGCAGGATCGCGCAGCATACGTTGGCTGATCTCTTGTGGCGTATACACCGAGCGCGACGCGGGTGCCGCGGCCTTGCCTGTGATGGTGTTGAAGACGACGCGGTCGCCGTCCATGCGAACGACGCCGCGCTCCTCCCAATACCGCCACGCGCCGACGACGTCACTCTCTAATACGCCGAGCAACGCGGATAGACGCGCAGGTGCCGCTGCCAACACACCATCCTCGGCGTAACGCAACCCCGCGATGTAGATCAGGC
>CAYPOE010000302.1:0-2568 GCA_964412285.1 uncultured Eubacteriales bacterium
TATCGAGACGCGTTGTTGTAGGCCTCTTGCTGATACTGCGACTGTGAGGTGTATTCGTTCAGCGGCTTGCGTATCATGGATACGCCCGCCGTCTGCGGGATCGCATACGATAGATAACTCGCCATGAACGACGCCAATCCCTCGTCAAGGTATGGCTCGTTGAATTGATCGGTGCCAATGATGCCGTAGAACCACTGGTGAACAACCTCGTGATAACTCACGTTCTTGAGTAGATTGAGTTCGGTCAACGTATCATTGGATAAAATGACCATGCCCGAACATTCCATGCCCTTGAGGGATATGGGTGCGGCTACAATGAACAATTCTCCGTACGGATACGCGCCGACTGTCTTGTTCATAAATGCGAATGCATGTTCAACGAACGCTTGGGCGGCGTACGTGCCGACGTACGTGATGCGTGTGCCGTCGACGGCCGTATGTGTGACCTGCGTATCTTTGCTGATCGCGATGGGGAAGTCGCGCATACTGCGCGCGAGATAATAGTATTTGACGCGTTCGCCGATGTGCTCCATGCGATACTGTCCGGGCGCATAGGCTGCATACTGCGCGGGTACAACCAGGGTCACGTCGTAATCTGTGAGGTCGTAGATGTACGGATCACCGACGGCGCTCGTGTGATACGAGAACAACTGGCCATCCACCTCGACGGCCGGTGTGAGCAGCATGTTGGTCAGTACCGCACCATCCGGGGTCAACGCGAGCGTCGAACCATTGCGTGACAGCGTCACTCCGTATACGACCGTCACGCCGTTGACAGGGCGCGCCATGTCGATGACGACGGTACTATTATTCACCACGTTGTACGAGGTTATGCCGCCCGACCCGTATATACCGAAGATCTCGACAGAAGCGTGGTTGGCCGCATTGATGTAGAGTGCGAACCGCGACGTCTGCTCGGGCAGCAATATATCCTGCGTCACAGACACGACGTTGTCGCGCAACTCAAGCGACGCCTTGATGGTGTTGACGGATACAGCCTCCTGCCCGGGCTTCATGTTGCCGATGGCGGCGGCGTACGCCTCCTGCGACGATACGTCACGTTTGCCTGATGACAGCGGTGATGATGGTACCCGAACCGACGGCGTGATACGTCCCCCGACCCAGTACGCGAACAATACAAATAATGCCACCAACGCTACCGCACCTACCGCCAACTTCTTCCACATGCTATACCTTCAAAATATCTAGACTCATCTTCGCTTGAATGCAACCTTGTGTATACAGTTATATTATACAACATCGGGCTGATTTAAGCAATATAAAAGATAGGCAAAGTGCGTACTCTGCCTATCATCATGCTTTTTTCATGAATTTTTATCGATATACAATGGCGCGACATACTCGTTTTGCCCGTAATCCACAGTTCGCTTGCGCGTGTTGATATGCTTGATTTCGAGCCGGGTGGAGTCGGCAGCTTGCGCCATCATGCGCATAGCCTCGTCGTAGATGCGGCGCGTATCTGCAAGGATGCCGTTGATCTCGGCTATGACAGATGCATCGGCCTCGGATGGACTGGCATAAATACCGGACAGCTCGGCCTTGCACGCATCGTAAGCGCCCATGAAGGTATCCAATGTGGCCGCAGCCTTCTCTAACGCCTCGAAATCCTCTTCGGTGACGGCCATATGCATATGAACGCTGGTCTCGCGTATATCCTCGGCTATACTCTTTACTGTCTGCAATGTTTTCATGTATATCCTCTGCTCAACTCCCCTGCTTCTGTCTGCCGCTTCGCTTGTATATCCAAACGCACGATGCGCGTTATTCTTCTTCCTCGACCTCGGGATCGGCGGCGTTGGCGATGTATTCGTTCTGCCGCGCGATCTTGGATGCTTGCTGCCATGTATCGCGCAGGTCAGTCATGATGCCCACGATGCCGTCGATGATCTCAGGATCCTTATAGACGTTGGCATCTATCAACTCACGGTGGAGAAACTCATAGATGCTGAGCAGCTCGTCCGATATCTTGTAGTTGAGGTCGAGTGTATTGATCAGCTCCATGACGATCTGTTGGGCACGCAGGATGTTATTGTGTACCTCCTGCGTGTTATCCTCTTCTATGAACATCTGCGCGCGGCGGCAGAAACGGATGCAGCCGTCGTATAGCATGACGGTGAGCTCACCTGGGGAGGCCGTCATGACGCCTTGTTTGGCATAATTGCTGTATGGATTTTGTATTGACATAATTGTACTCCGTGTAAATGATCTATCGAGGACGATCATCCTCTTCACTCCCCGTGAATCGTATGGGCGTTTCACGAGGAGTGAATCCATGGTGCATCCAATCCATTCACCAGCCGTCGACGACCGTCGCGTACCGTGCACTATGTACGCGCCGCCGTAGCGACGTCTCCGACTGCTACTCGTTCATCAACCGCCTCCGCCGCCTAACTGGGAGGCAATCCAAGAACTCTGGCTCTGCATCCTGGACAGAGCGGATTCCATCTGCGCCAGTGTCTGGTAGTAGTACTCCTCGCGCTGCGCAAGATAGTTTTTCGCCGTCTTGATCGATTTCTCGTAGTCGGTGATGTCCTTGGTGAGACGGTT
>CAYPOE010000303.1:0-2560 GCA_964412285.1 uncultured Eubacteriales bacterium
CGAGGGGTACACCTCCAAGATGTGCAGAACAGTTTTTTTGGGTGATGTCGACAAAGAGACTGTACGGATTTATGAAGTAATCGCCGAGGCGCAGAAAATCGCAATGAAAGCACTTGTGCCGGGTGCAGTTTGCGGGGATGTGTTTGATCAAGTGTTCACCTATGTGGAGGATCAAGGCTATGGCGACTTATGGCTGGAGCATATCGGATACGGTGTCGGCATCCGGCAGTCGGAGTTCTACCCGATCATCGCGAAAGGCAGCGTCACAGAGCTTCACGAGAACATGGTTGTGGATATCCTGCTGCCAACGATTTACAAGCAGGGAGTGGGCGGTCCGAGACTGACCGACACCGTGTTGATCAAAGCGGACGGCTCCCATTATTTGACCGAATACATGCGGGTACCGATTTACAAATAACATATACTGCGCCGCCCGTAAAAAGATTGGGGCAACTGAATCAGTATCGAACAAAAATGTGACCGTCCCTTACCAAAAGGGACGGTCACATTTCGATGTAATTTTTATTAGTTTACGCTGTAAAGCATTTCTGCATAGGTGGGCAGCGGCCAATGTTTTTTTGCAATCAGCGTTTCAAGTTCATCTACAACGAGCCGCAGTTCCGACATCGCGCCAAACACATGGCTGCGATAGAATGTCGCGAGTTCCAAGGCATCCGCCTTTGTCTTGGTTTCCAATAAAGCGTTCTCGAGGATATCCAACTTCTTGATCAGACAAGCGGACAACCCCGCAATCTTGCCGAGCAGCGATGTCTCTAATGCGCAGCTATATTCGCCGCACGCCTGTTTGTTGCACAGTAGCTGCGACAACTCGCCTTGATAACTTACAGAGGCCGGTATAATTTCTTTTTTTACGATATCCACGATGGTCAGTGCCTCTATGTGCAACGTCTTGCAGTACCCTTCCAGTAATATTTCGTACCGGGAATGCATTTCGCTTTCGGTGAACACATGGTGTCGCACGAAGAGTTCTACGTTCTCTGGTGATACAAACGTCGGTAACGCATCGACTGTCGTTTTCAGGTTGGATAGGCCGCGCTGTGCCGCTTCGCACACCCACGCATCGGCGTAGTTGTTGCCGTTGAAGATGATGCGCTTATGTGCGCGGATGGTCGTCTGGATCAGTGCGGCCAGCTCTGTCGTGAAGTCATCCGCTTTCTCCAATGTATCGGCAAACATGCGTAGCACCTCTGCCACCGCCGTGTTGAGTACGATGTTGGGTCCTGCAATCGAGAATGTGGAGCCGAGCATACGGAACTCGAACTTATTGCCCGTAAACGCAAAGGGCGACGTACGATTGCGATCGGTCGTATCCTTCGGGAAATGGGGCAACACCGTTGCGCCAATCTCCATCTGGAGCTTTTGCCTACCCTGATAAGCTGCGCCCGTTTCGATGGCTTCGAGAATCTCAGTCAACTCATCACCCAAAAACATCGACACAATGGCCGGAGGCGCTTCGTTTGCACCCAAACGATGATCGTTGCCCGCGCTGGCGACCGATACGCGCAGCAGATCCTGGTATTCGTCCACGGCCTTGATGACCGCGACCAAGAACAGCAAGAACTGCGCGTTTTCGTAGGGCGTTTCGCCTGGCTCCAAGAGGTTGACGCCCGTGTCAGTCGAGATCGACCAGTTGTTGTGCTTGCCGCTGCCATTGACGCCCGCGAACGGCTTCTCGTGTAACAAACACGCCAACCCATGTTTGTTCGCGATGCTCTTCATCAACTCCATCGTGAGCTGATTGTGATCAGTGGCAATGTTGGTCGTGGTGAAGATGGGGGCCAGTTCATGCTGCGCCGGTGCGACCTCGTTATGTTTGGTTTTGGCGAGTACGCCAAGTTTCCAGAGTTCTTCCTCTAACTCACGCATAAACGCGGATACGCGGGGTTTCAGGCTGCCAAAATAGTGATCGTCCATCTCCTGCCCCTTGGGTGGGCGCGCGCCGAACAGGGTTCTGCCTGTATAGACGAGGTCGGGACGCTTCAGATACATCTCTTTGTCGATCAGAAAGTATTCCTGTTCGGGGCCGACAGTCGTGATCACGCGCTTTGTCGACGTGTTGCCAAACAGCCGTAGGATGCGCAACGCCTGCCGATCAATGGCTTGCATGGAGCGCAAGAGCGGCGTCTTTTTATCGAGCGCTTCGCCGCTGTACGAGCAAAAGGCAGTTGGGATACAGAGTGTGCCGTCCTTGATAAAGGCGTAGGAGGTCGTATCCCAGACTGTATATCCCCTGGCCTCAAACGTCGCGCGCAATCCGCCCGAGGGAAAGCTCGACGCATCGGGTTCGCCGCGCACCAACTCCTTGCCGGAGAATTCCATGATGATACGCCCGTCTTGCACTGGCGTGATAAAGCTGTCATGCTTTTCTGCCGTAATGCCCGTCATGGGCTGGAACCAATGTGTAAAGTGCGTTGCGCCTTTCTCGACTGCCCAATCCTTCATCGCGTTGGCCACGACGTTGGCGACGTCCAACTCAAGGTGTATACCCTGCGCAATCGTCTTCTTGAGCGCCTTGTACGTATCTTTTGGCAATCTGGCA
>CAYPOE010000304.1:0-2557 GCA_964412285.1 uncultured Eubacteriales bacterium
TAGCTCTCCGCCTCCTCTCCTAAAATGTCTGTGATTTTAATCGCGTAGTGCCGGTCGGTCACGCCGACGACACCGCGGAATTTTTGCAGGTGCATGACGCGCACGGTCAATGGTTCGCCGACCTTATGATCGAGTTGCAGACAGTCGCCGGGCTGCAATTCTACGACGTCGCGCACCTCGACGGTGACAGGGTTGAAGTAGGCGACGACGTCGAGCTTGGTATTGATGAGGTTGCGCTTGATGTCTTCCTCAACAGGCATGAGCGTACGGTCGGGACTACTCGACGAGAACAACGCCTTGGTGTTGAGCTGTCGCGCGATGGGTTCAATGGACAGGTGCGGTATGCAGAAGTTGACAAGACCATTGATGTTGTCGCCGATCGTGATGTTGAGCGTAACGATGGCCGACTGCTCATTGGGCGACACGATCTGCGCGAACTGCGGCGTCGTCTCGATGCGTTCAACGAGAGGTTGCACGGGTGCGACCTTCTCCCAGGCGGTCTTGAGTACGCTCATGAACTGCCCCACGACGCGTTCGAGTATCACGAGCTCGATCTCAGTGAAGTTACGCTCGCTGTCCTCAGTCGGGGGCAACGCCGTCGTACCGCCGAGCAGGCGGTTGATCATACCGTTGGCGATGGAGGGACTCATCTCGAATAGCAGCGTGCCGTACATCGGACGCATCGAGTGGATCGTCAGCAGTACGGGCGACGGCAACGAGTTGGAGAACTCGCGGAAGGATACCTCCTCGACCGACACCAACTGCACGTCGACCGTCGCGCGTAGCGCGCCTGTCAGGCTGTTGGTCATGAGCCGCGCGTAGTTTTCATATATAATCGACAACGTGCGCATCTGTTCTTTGGAGAACTTGTTCGCTGTACGGAAGTCGTAGAGCTTAGCCTTATCTGGCTGAGGCTCGGGGGTAGACTCCTCTTCGGTCGTCGAACCCCCCATTAACGAGTTGAGCAGGTTGTCTATCTCGCTCTGTGATAATACATTACCCATAGTATTTAACGGTTGCGGATGGCCGGTTCACTACTTCGCTGTTTCACTACCCGTAGCTTGTGTACAATGTGGGAATATTATGCAGGATGGATGGGGCGTCGCCCCCTCATACAAATCTTTTATATCAAAACTAAACCAAACGATCCAATACGATCCGACGCGATTAAGGCATTACAAACTCGCTAAACGATACGGAGTATACCTTATCAAATGACAACTCTTGCTTGATGCCCTCGATGATCTCCAACTTCACTTGATCCTCGATGCCTTCGGTGTTGTATTCATCGACGGTTTTCGAGCGCAGGATGTTGATGATGATGTCACGGATCGTCGCGTTGTTATCGGTCAGGAACTGGGTGTCCTTGGTCTTCTTACCGTCGTCGATGACATTGAGAACCGTGACGGCCTTGATCAAACGACGCGAGTCTTTACAGTTGGTGGCGATGAAGTCGCCGGTGCTGTAAGCGAACGTCTTAGGCGGCGCATCCTCTTTATTGGCATTGAGCGACGTGATATAAAAGAACGCGAACAGACCTCCGCCGACCATGATGAGCACGAGCACCAGCGCTACGATGATAATCAGCATGTTGTTCTTGATAAGAATCAACTCCCTTGAACAGTGATGTGTCAGATGACATGATTAACGCAACTTATGACAAAAAACGTCGCCCTACTGTGCCGGGGCGGTTTCACCTTCGGCAGGCGCGGCATTGTCTGTGCCCTCGACTGCATTCGTACCCTCGGTAGCGTTTACGTCCTCGGTTGCATTGGTGTCGGCCGGGCCGGTCTCGTCTCCGGCGGCACCGGCGTCAGGTGGAGCCGTGACCTCGGGCATAGGCGTAGGCGAGGACGTGGTACCATCAGGCGCGCTCGGCACGCGGGATATAATGAGCTCGACGCGGCGATTGAGTCCGCGCCCTTCCTCGGTATCGTTGTCCGCGATGGGCTGGTATTCGCCGTGACCCTCATGTACTACGATAGCGGGGTTGATGCACTGCGCGATGAAGTATTCGGCGGCAGCCGTGGCACGTGCGATAGACAGCGCGAGATTGTTGCGGAATTGTGCGTTGTTGATCGGCAGATTGTCGGTGTGACCTGAGAAGCGCACGAGTTGTATATCGTTCTCAAAACTCTTGATGAGTACGGACATCTCGTCGAGTACAGGTTGCATCGATGCAATAATGTCGGCCTTACCCGATTCAAACAGCGCATTATTCTTAAATACGAACTTGATCTCATCGGTTGTGGCGGTCATATCGACGGTCATACCCAAATTATTGGCCACAATGAACTGCTGGAGCTTCTGTGCGAGTTCCTGGAAACTCACGAGCGATTGCATATCGAGCTCTATGGTCTCCTCGGGCTCTTCCGTTATCGACTCATCCTCCGAGACGTCGTTCATATTCTCGGTATCGATGTTGACTTGTATCTGCGCGTCAGACAGGTACGCACCCGTCAAAAGCAACGACGAGCCGCTCGACAATGCGGCGGCCAATAGTTGAAACTTTTCGGTATCCACCGTGGACATGGAAAAGAGCAACACAAAGAAGGTG
>CAYPOE010000305.1:0-2552 GCA_964412285.1 uncultured Eubacteriales bacterium
ATCAAGAATTGTCATCTTTTGGCGGCACTCAACAAAACGCGATGGAACATTTGCTATTACTCAACACAACCATCGCCACTTGAAAAGCGATTTGGGAATATAGCTGAAATGCGTTTGACACATCAATGGGCTTATGATATACTTTTACGGTAGATTACTTATATTATGTGAGGTTCGGAAATGGGAGATGGCAAAAAAACAATTCTTTTGGTTTTAACAGACAAATGGTGTGATTGGGAAGCAAGTTATGCAATAGCTAGCGCAAATTCTTTTTTTGATTATGAAGTAAAGACGATAGCAATTGATAAAAATCCTAAAATTTCAATGGGTAATATTTGTGCGAGTGTTGACTACTGCATAGATGATTATAGCGATTTTAATGATACTTCCATGGTTATTCTTCCTGGCGGGTTATCTTGGCGAGAGAATAGCTATGCTGAAATTGCAAACTTTGTTCAAAAAAGCAGCGATATGGGTATTCCCATCGCCGCCATATGCGGTGCTGCCACTTTTTTGTGTAAGCATGGCTTTCTAAATCACGTGAAGCATACTGGGGATAGCTTGGAATTGTTTGCGAGCCAAAATGGTTACAGAGGACAATCCCTCTATGTCGAGGCGCAAGTAGTGGTTGATGGTGGTTTTATTACCGCCAATGAAACTGCCGCTTTGGAGTTTGCTTATGAAATATTCAAAATGCTAAAAGTTGATAGCGACGAGGGAATACAGCGTTGGTTCGATAGCTTCAAATATGGAGCTATACGGTAAATCCTAGGCATACTTCCCATCTCGTGAGAGGGTCAAGCCAAAGCCCAAAGCCGCGACGGTTGTCGCGGCTTTGCTGATTCTGCATACTTCGTATACGAATCCAGCAAAAGTGTATGAAAGTCCGCCCTGATGATCAGCGCAATCGGCATCTCTTTCGCCAAATGAGCATCATTGCAGTCAAAGCGAAAAAGCGAACCATCGAGCCGCGCCCCATAGTTCGCTCTTGCTTTTCTTTACTGCTGGTTCACAGTACGCACCACGGTATTCACCACGTCCACGACGAGCGCGAGCAGGATCGCCCCGAGGAAGATCACGGGCATACGCTCGGCGAATGCCGTCATGAACATTCCTTCGCCGACCTCGAGTTTGCCGAACGCCTCGATGAACGCGGGATTGATGAGTCCGCCGCGCATCAGCCACGCGAACGCGAGCGCCGCACTCACGACGGCTCTGACGACGGTCACAACGAGTAGACGCAGGGTGTAGCGTTTCTCGTAATACTTGAACATCGTGTACGCGATGCCGATGATGCCGAACGCCGCGATGTAATACCAGTTTTGCCGAATCGCATATATGTCAAACACAGGCGTGACCTCGCCTGTCGCCAAGTTGTACATCGCGATGATGTTGTGGAAGAACAGGAACACGAGCATGAATGCGACGCTGAGTACGATGTCGGTGATGCACTGCGTGCGCGTGATGCCGACGTCCTGCTTGGGTACGGGCGGCAGATTGTCTAAACTTGTGTCGCCGAACGCCACGCCCTTACGATAGAGTATGGCGAACAGAATCGTCACGGCGCAGAAGCTGTAGACCAATCCCTGCACCATCATGCCGACCCACTGTCCGACCGACCCCCACCAAGCCGCCGTCGGCGGTTCGATCAGGTACAACATGATGCACGCGACGGTCATGCCGAACGCGACTGCCGCGCCGATGAGTTTGAGCACGAGGATATACTGGGCGTAGTACGGCGCGCCGATCAGGCATTGGTTCGCGTTGGGGCTGTACTTGGCCGCGAGTTCGGTCGGCGTACCGAGTTCGGTGAGTACGACGCGCACGTCGCGGAGTTCGGGTGCGACGTCACCGCATCGCGCGTCGAGCATGTCGGAGATGATGGAGCGGAGTTCAGCTGCGACGTCGGCGCGCGTCTTGTGGGGCAGCTGTTTGGTCACGGCGTAGATGTATCGTTCAATCATTTCATTTGGATGCATGGTTTTCCTCCTGCGATATTTTTGATTCTGCTGACGATGGCTGCGGTTCTTTTAATAATGCGTTGATGTTATTGATATAGTCCTTCCAATGTTGCGAAACCTTGGCGAAGACATACTGTCCGCCGTCGGTCATAACGTAGTACTTGCGCGGCTTGTTGCTATCGGTATCCCACTCGCTGCGCAACAGCCCCTGCGACTCGAGCCGTCGCATCAGTGGGTAGAGTGTGTTGCCCTCGATGGGCACACCGTATTGTTCGAGTTCCTGCACGAGTTTGTAGCCGTAGGTCGGTTGCCGCAGTCGGCTCAGTACTGAGAGGATGAGCGTACCGCGCCGAAGTTCGAGGATCAAGGCCGACACCTGTTCATCGTATGCTTTATTGTCCATATATGTTATGCACCTCACACTGTAGTGTTGTATACAGTATACTGTATGACATACAGTGTTGTCAAGTAGAATATTTATACCCTATGCAAACGCGTGGAGAAGTGTTTGACATAGCTATGGAGTTTTGGTATACTGTCGCTATAGACGACTACAGATTTTTTATATTTTACGAAGTTGAAAGGAGTAAC
>CAYPOE010000306.1:0-2549 GCA_964412285.1 uncultured Eubacteriales bacterium
TACGGCATTGGATACGATGACTGGGATGTTATGCATAATAATACCAACTCTGCCCTTGGAGGGGCTTCTCGAGCTCAAAAGGAGGCGGGCGGTCTCTTCAAACGGAGGGGTAAACCGTTAAATGGGTGGAGCGAGGCGGATAAGAAGATCCCGTTGGAGTATCAACAATGGTGCTCATCGTGGGCGAGCGATTGGCTCAGGGTGTTGAAGCCTGGCGCAAGCTGTTTTGTTTTCGCAGGAAGGAGATATGCCCACAGGTGCATCGTCGCATTGGAAGATGCGGGGTTTACATTTAAGGATATGCTCGCATGGGAAAAGCAAGCTGCACCAAACAGGGCGCAAAGATTGTCCGTAATTTTTGAACGAAGAAACGATGAGTTTAATGCATCCAAATGGAATGGGTGGAGAGTTGCAAACCCGCGCCCTCTTTTTGAACCCGTCCTATGGTTTCAGAAACCCTATAAAACAGGGGGTACGATTGCTGACAATGTTCTTGAAAATGGTGTAGGGGCTTGGAATGAAGAGGCGTTTTATAGGTATAATGCCATGGGTGAGGCAAGTGGCGTTTGCTCTAATGTCATAAAAGTTGAAACAAGCAAAGAAGACCACGGCCAACACGCTACGCAAAAACCATTGCAATTGATGAAGTTGCTGATTGCAATGGTGACGTCCGAAGACGACGTCGTTCTCGATCCGTTTGCCGGATCGGGTACGACGTGCGTTGCCGCAAAAGCATTGCATAGACATTTTATCGGCATAGAAATCGACCAATCGATAGCAGAGATAGCCAATGCTCGATTGTGTCAGCCGATACAAAGTGAACTGTCGTTTTGATACAGCTATGTACCCCCACTAAAGGGGATGAGATTACTCAATATTGATATTCCCCGACACCGTACTCGCCTTGACCTCTGCCACATCGCCGCTCGCGTTGACGTTGGCGTTGCGCTTGTAGTGATCGCCGAGTACGTGGATGCTACCCGACACCGTACTCGCGTTGATCTTGATCTGCATCGCGCCATTGAGTGCGATGTACACCGAACCCGACACACTCGTACCTTCGATATAGTTGTTGGGTTGTGGGCGCTTGACGTCGAGCTTGACACTGCCCGAGGTCGAGCTGGCCTTGACGCTACCGCCGTCGACGGTGGCATTCACGCTGCCCGACACGCTGCCGAGTACGACCTCGCCGCTGTCGTTGCCCATGATGTATGCCTTGACGCTGCCCGACGTCGACGAGACCTTGTTCCTCGACGTCGCGTTGCTCACGATGTGGTCGGCTGTCACACTGCCCGACGTCGATGTGATCTCGTACGAACCGCAGCGGATCTTGCCCACTTTGACGCTGCCCGACGTACTCGACACGCGTACGTCGCCGATGTTGAGTCCTTCGTCCACGTTGACGCTGCCCGATACCGAGGATACGCGGAGGTTGCCCTCGTATCTCTTGGGGATATACGCCGTGATGCGGCTGTTGCGATGACCCCAGTTGAATAGGTTGAACAGGTTGAATACGTTGTCCTTCCAATCTACATAGGCAGTAAACGTGTCGCCGTCGGTCTTTACCTTGTACTCATCCTCCGGCAGCAACGATTCGTTGCTCTCCTGCACGATGCGGATCTTGTCCTCGTCGGTCAGATGCACCGCGATGCTCTGTGAATAGAACTTAAGCTCTACATTGCGGATGCCCGACAGGCTATACTGATTATCGATGCTGTTTGCCATGTTCTCACCCCTCATTTCGTCATCGTCATCAAACCAGCCGATGCCCGAGCTACCGATCCTGAAGTTCCCTATGTTGAAGCTTACGAAGCCACCCCCAGGCAACGAGCCGCGTATGGCCATCATGAGTACGGACGACAGCACGATGACGATGAATATCAATATCAATAGATGTATAATTTTAGAAACGCTCATTTGTGTCACCAAATCGGATGCACAGCCACCTGTTGAGCAGGATGACAGCGATGAAGATTACCCATGCGTAGAACCACGCGCCAAAAGTGATGCTGATCATGAAGTAGAGTGCGACGCCGATGAGCCACATGAGTCCGAGTAGCTGCGTCAGTGAGCGGCGATGTCTGTAGAATTGCCACGGCGTGGTCGCAAGTCCAAATACCAAGCAACCAATCGGAAACAGGATGGCCGCGAGGAACGATAGCAGAGAGAATACGCCTGACAGGATCAGGCCCAATAATGAGAACACGCCCGCCAGTACAACGACAACCAATAGGATCACGATAACCGCGATGATCATAAAAGTCCCTCAACCTTCTCTTTAGTTTCCGTCTACATCGAGCATCAAACGGAGTATCTGGATCACGGCCGGCGTGATTAGGAAGATGATCCACGAATACCACCATATATGGAATGTGAAGCTCACAAAGAAGTAGAATGCAAGTGCAAGCAGCCAGATGATGCTCGTCAATGTGCCCAAGAGCTTGGTGCGGTGGCGCGAATGGTGACGCCACTTCATGAAGTCACCCGAGATCGTCGCATCGCTGCGATAGCGCGGGCGCGATGCGCCGTGGTAGACGAGCAGCGTCGTC